>JAIPGA010000013.1 GCA_021736445.1 Synergistales bacterium
CCGCAGGGGGCGTCGCCGCCCATCACCAGATGTCCCGGCTCGGCGGCCATCCCGCGGCTGCCGCGGAGGAGCCTCCGCCCCAGCACAATGCCGCCCCCGATGCCGGTGCCGAGGGTCAGCACCACAAAGGAGTCGTACCCCCGGGCCGCACCGAAGCGCCCCTCGCCGACGGCGTAGCAGTTGGCGTCGTTCTCCAGGGTCAGCGGCGCATCAATGTGCCTGCGGAGCTCCGCAGCGAGCGGCGCCCCCTCCCATCCCGGGAAGTTGGGCATCCGCAAGGCCACCTCGCGCTGGATATCGAGAAAGGCCGGAACGCCGACGCAGAGCGGCACCCCTTCCGCACCGGCGGTCACCTGCCGGGCGAGCCGGGCGATCTGCGCCAGCACGGCCTGCATCCCTCTGTCCGATGCCGTCGCCTCCCGGGCGTGTTCGACAATACGGCCATCCTCCACCATGGCGACGCGGAGGTTGTGTCCGCCCAGATCCACCCCTAGGGATCTCATCTCCATCCACCTCCCGCGGGCTGATCCCGCCGTGCTACAGCTGCCTCCACCGCTCCGGCAGCGTCGGATCCGCCAGCAGCGGACGCCCCACGCCGACCAGCCGGCAGGAACCGTCGCGGAGCAGCCGCTCGGCCGTCCCAGCGGAACGGATGCCGCCCGCGCAGACCGTGGGGGCCATGCCCACATGCTGGGTGATCTCGCGGGCGAAGGGCTCGAAGTAGGCGTCGCCCTCGCCGTCGTAGCCGCACATATTTCCCGAGAGATCGAGGATGTCCGCACCCATGGCCACCAGCTCCCCGGCCAGCCAGGCCGTCTCCTCGATCCGGAGCCCCCGGGGCTCCGCACAGGGGAGATGGTCGGCCATGCCCAGCCGTACCGAGAGGGGCGCGTCGCCGATGAGGTCCCGGACCACGTCGACGATGTCCCGCAGCAGCCGGGAACGCCCCCTGATATCGCCGCCGTATCTGTCGGACCGGTGGTTGGTCAGGGGACTGAGGAACTGCCCCAGCAGAAAGCCGTGGGCGCCGTGGACCTCCACACCGTCGTAGCCGGCGTGCATCGCCCGCAGAGCAGCGGAGGCAAAGGACTGGACGATCTCCGACAGATCGCTTTCGTTCAGCTCGCGGGGGACCGCCTCCCCCTCCAGACCGGGATGGGGCACGGGAGAGGGCGCCGCCGGCAGCGGCTCTTCATTCCACAGCGCAGGATCCATCACCAGGCTCCCGCCGTGGTTGAGCTGCACCAGCGCCGGCACCCCGGCGCTCCGGAAGCACTCCGTCAGGCGACGGTGCCCCTCGATCACGGCATCGTCGTGGAGCATCAGCTGCGTCTTCCGCACCCTGCCCGCGGCGTGTACGGCGTGGTGCTCCACCACCACCAGGCCCACACCGCTCCGGGCGAAGCCCTCGTAGATCTCCAGGGTCTTCTCGCCGGGCGTGCCGTCGGGCTGGGCGGTGCCGGAGAAGAGCGGCACCGAGACAAGGCGGTTGGCCATTCGCATATCGCGTACTCCAATGGGCTGCCACAACTGCATCACAGGCTCTCCTTTCTACACGTTGAACCGGATCTCGATGATATCCCCGTCCACAACGGGATACCCCTTGCCCTCCAGGCGCAGGACACCGGCCTCCCGGCATTTCGCCGTGGACGCCCCGTGGGCGATGAACTCGTCGTAGTGCACCACCTGGGCCCGGATGAAGCCCCGGGCCAGGTCGGAGTGGATCGCCCCGGCCGCGTCCACCGCCGTATCGCCCCTGCGGAGCGTCCAGGCCTTCACCTCGTCCTTCCCGGTAGTGAAAAAGGAGATCAGCCCCAGCAGATCGTAGGCCTCGGCGATGAGGCGCTCCCGGCCCGGATCGGCGATCCCCAGCTCCTCCATGAACTCACGCTGCTCCTCCGATTCCAGCTCGGCCATCTCCATCTCCGTCCGGCCGTAGACGGAAACCAGCCGGAAACCGCTCTTTTCGGCCCGTTTTTTCAGTTCTCCGTAGCCGGGGATGTCCGCTTCGGTCAGCTGGCTCTCATCGAGGTTGCAGACCACCAATTGCGGCTTCTGGGTCAGAAAGGTGAATCCCCGCAGCGCCTTACCCTCCTCCGGCGAGAGCTCCAGGTCCCGCAGGGGAAGCTCCTGCTCCAGATGTTCCCGGCAGCGCTGCAGCAGCTCCTCCTCGAAGCGCTCGCCGGCCTCTTTCTTCTTCTTGGCCTGCAGCCGGTCCAGGCGGTTCTCGATCACCTCCAGGTCCCGGAAGATCAGCTCCATGTCGACGATCTCCAGATCCCGCACCGGGTCGACACTCTCCTCGGGATGGGGCACCTCGGGGTTGTCGAAGGCCCGCAGGACATGCACCAGCGCGTCCGCCTCGGCCACGAAGGAGAGGAAGGCATTGCCCAGTCCCTCGCCTTTGCCGGCCCCCCGGGAGAGCCCGGCGAGGTCGACAAACTCCATGGACGCCGGTGTGGCCTTCTTCGGCCTGTAGAGCTCCACCAGCTTGTCGTGACGCGGATCCGGCACCGACACCAGCGCCTTGTTGGGGTCCGTCTTCCCCCCCGCATAGGACTTTACCTCCGCACCCGCCTTGGTGATCACATTGAAGACCGTGGTCTTCCCCGCCAGGGGCAGGCCGATAATGCCGCAGTTCAGCATGGTCTCTCTCCATCCTTTTGTCGCAGTGTGTGCGCTCCGTCCAGAAATCGGAGCCCCTTGCAATAGGTAAGCATAGCATACCTGCCGGCGGGGTCGTAGCGGCCCAATCGCTGAATTGTCTGAAGCTTGCGAAATTGTACCCGCATGATTGACAACTACGGACAATTTGCTATGATACGCGCGGCGTCGGCGAATGCCACGTGATGAACGTGATCGCGACGGTTTACTTTCACAAGGAGGAGGTATACCCATGAACGAACACCATATCCGCAAACAGGTTTCGCAGGCGATGTCTTTCTTCGGAAGCACCGCTGTTGCCCTCACGGCGGCTACGTACGGCGCAGCCATGCTGCTTCTGTAGGAGGCAGCAACCGACACAACCAAAACCACGTGCATACCCACGTGTGCCTGACAGTGTACAACCCACAACCCACCTCTCAACTCGGGGAGACGCCCACTGGGCGTCTCCCCTTCGCATATCCCGCATGGACGCCGCAGCGAGGGTCGCACAGTCACGAAAAGCCGTCTTCCCGGGAATCCCGGAGAACTGAAATCCCTCCATTTTCCCTGCATCCATCTTCCTGATATACTAAGCTCACAATAGCAGTAACCAGGAATGGTGTCTCCGCCAATCCGGCCCGGAAACGAAGGGGGGCCTGTGCAGGAATGTCGGAAATAGGAGCAAATGACCATGACAGGCCATTTGTCTGGTGATATAAATAACGAGTAGTCTGCCATAGACCACCTGGTTGCATTCTGCGGCTTGATGGTTGAAAAGGAGGGATACATCATGTCCAAAACACTGCTGGAACAGATGAAAGGCTACATCTCGGGAAAGCTCTTCGAACGCGTAACCACCCTCATTGACGAGGGGGATGAAACCAAACTGGCGCAACTCTTCGACAACATCGCAAGCATCGCCCCTGCGCAATACCACAAGGAGGCCTTCGGCTACCTGGCGCAGCTGGCGCGGGAGGGAAGCCCCTTCATGGGGGTCTTCCGCAGGATGTTCCGCAATCTCCACCCGAACTGCAGGAAGAAGCTCATCCAGAACTTCCTGGTCAACTTCGTGGTCCTCAGCCGGGGGATTCGGGAACGCAAGGAGGCGCAGCTTGACACCCATCTGCCCAACTTCTTCGTGGTCTCGCCGACCATGAAGTGCAACCTCCACTGCAAGGGATGCTACGCCAGCGGCTACGACACAAGCGAAGACCTGACCTTCGAAGAGCTCGACAAGCTCTTCTCGGAGGCCAAGGAGCTGGGGATGTACTTCTTCACCCTCTCCGGCGGCGAGCCCTTCTACCGCAGGGACATCCTCGACCTCTTCGCCAAGCACGACGACTGCTACTTCCAGGTCTACACCAACGGCACCCTCATCGACGACAGCGTGGCCGACAGGCTGGCCGAACTGGGCAACGTGGCCCCCATGATCTCCGTAGAGGGCGACAAGGAGGAGACCGACTACCGGCGGGGCGAGGGCGTCTACGAAACGGTGCGGGCCACCTTCCGGCGACTCAGGGAGAAGGGCGTGCTCTTCGGCTTCAGCGCCACCTACACCAGCCACAGCGCCGACCACATCGCCCGGGACGAGTTCATCGAGGAGATGATCGAGGCGGGCTGCTCGGCGGGATGGTTCTTCCAGTACATCCCCACGGGATCCAAACCGGAGCTCGAATACATGGCCACACCGGAACAGCGCGTCTACCTCCATAAAAAGGTGGAACAGTGGCGTCTCGACTATCCCATCTTCCTGGGTGATTTCTGGAACGACGGGAAGTACGTGGACGGCTGCATGGCCGGCGGGGAACGCTACATGCACATCATCTCCAACGGCGACGTGGAGCCCTGCGTCTTCTGCCACTTCGCGGTGGACAACATCAGGGACAAACCGCTGGCCGAGGTGGTCCAGAGCCCCTTCTTCAAGGCCATACGGGACGCCCAGCCCTACGACGACGACAACCTGCTCCGGCCCTGCATCATCATCGACCACCCCTGGGTGCTGCGGGATCTCGTCCAGAAACACGGAGCACGCCCGACCCACGACGGCTCCAGCGCCATGCTGGAGGAGCTGGCTCCGGGCCTCGACCAATACGCCCAGGAGCTCAAGGAGATCTACGACCCGCTGTGGGAGGAGCACGAACGGGCCCACTACGAACGGCTCATCCTCTCCAGGGAGGACAAACCGCGCTCCCACCAGCGCTTCCAGAAACACCGGCCCGTCCAGACCTCCTGAGGGGTTGCCTCCAGCGTCGCTTTCCCCTATCATGCTGGGGCGCTTGAACCCAGTCTGTACAAAGGGAGCGGATGTACGTGACAAATCGGCACCTCTGGTGCCTGCTTGTGCTACCGATCATACCGCTGCTTCTGACCACGGCCGCACCGGCCCCGTCGGAGGCAGCGGATCATTTTGGAAATCATCCCGGGATCCGCTACATGCGGAGCCTGGGTGAACACAAGTACGGCGCAGCGGCACGCAACGCCATCAGCAGCTTTCTCGCCACCAGACACAACGGACTGAATGCGACCACACGGCAGCGCTACGCACGCTGGACCACCGAAGCGGCCGACGAGTTCGGCGTGGATCCCCTGCTGGTGACCGCCATCATGGTTCGGGAATCCAACGGCCGCGCCGACGCCACCAACCGGGGCTCCTACGGCCTCATGCAGATCAACTGGCGGGCCCACCGCCGGACCATCCCCCTGGCCTTCCCCGAGGTCACCTCCATCAGGGCGCTCATGGCCCCCCACACCAACATCCGGGTCGGCACCTACCTCTTCGCCAACAACCTGCGGCGCGCCTCCTTCGACGTCGACAGGGCCCTGGTCTACTACAAGGGCGGCAGGAGTGACGCCTACAACCGCAGCATCCGCCGCTTCTACGAAGCGATGCTGCAGCAGTACAGACGCCACCGCCGACAGTCACCGTAGCCCCTGTTGCGTAGAATATTCCCAATATGCAGCTGAAGTAAGACTCCAGCCTCCTTGCACGGGAGCGCTGGAGTCTTTAGTATGTGTGTGCCCAACTGTATCCTGCATTGGATACGACTTTGTGAAAGAAGTGAAGAATATGTCCCGACAGAGCACCGAGGACCACGCCTACCGCACCCTGATGGGGATGCTCCTCAACCACGAGCTGCCCCCCGGGGACCGGGTGGTGGAGAGCGAGATCGCCGGCGAGCTGGGCCTCAGCCGGACACCCGTCCGGAACGCCCTGGGCAGACTGATCGCCCAGGGTCTGCTGGAAAAGCGGGGGAGCAAGGGCTGCTACGTACCCAGGCTCACCCCCATGGACATGAAGGAGGTCTTCGAGTCGCGGATCACCTTGGAATCCCAGGCGGCCCGCTCGGCGGCCCAGCGCTCGGTGGGCAAGGACCTCCGCTATCTGCGGATCCTCACCGAGCGGGAGAAGGAGCTCTACCGCGCCGGCGACCGCCACGGCTACACCGAGGTCAACAAGGACCTCCATCTCTTTGTGGCCTCCCTGGCCCACAACTCCTACCTGGAACGCTTCGTCCGCCAGACCTTCTGGCGCTCGGAGCTCTACATCTTCTTCTTCGACCGCTTCTACCAGCACCCGACGGAGGAACAGACAACCCTGCGCAACCCCGAGGAGTCCGTCAGCTGCCGGGAACACGACGCCCTGGTGACGGCGCTGGAGTCCAAGGACGCCGACCGGGCCGCCGAGCTGATGGAAGCCCATATCCAGAGCACCTACGAGCTCATCACCCGTCGCTTTCCGCCGCAGCCGCTCTATCCGGGGCTGCAGCGGAACGGCGTCGAGGGGCACAGCAGGGAAAGGGGGGATAGCAGGGGATAGTCGAGCGGTGGAGTGGGCGAGCATTCTGTCGTCAGCGCACCATGGGATGCAGCGATGTGCGGGAATGCATCCGATCGTATTGGAGACAAAGGGAGGTTCACACTCATGGAACACTACGGTTTTCTGTCTGTCCTGCCGCCGCTGGTGGCGGTGGTTCTGGCCATCAAGTACAGAAACGTCCTCATGGCCCTCTTTACGGGGACCTTCATCGGCACCCTCACCCTGGCGAACGGCAACCCCATCGTCGGCCTCACCTCGATGATCAAGGACTACATCTTCGAGCAGGCCGCAGGGGGCTACAACTCCAGTCTGCTGGTGATGATGGTCTTCATCGGCGGCTTCGTCGGCGTGGTTACCCACTCCGGCGGCGCGGCGGCCTTCGCCAGGAAGGCGGCCAACTGGTTCAACACCCGGGCCAAGGCGCAGATCGCCGTCTGGCTGGGCGGGATCGCCATCTTCTTCTCCGACTCCGGCAACCCGCTCATCCTGGGCCCCACCTTCCAGCCGATCACCGACAAGCTGCGGCTCAGCCGGGAGAAGCTGGCCTGGCTGCTGGACTCCACGGCCTCGCCGGTCTGTATCCTCATCCCCTTCATCGGGTGGGGGATCTACATCATGGGCCTCATCAAGCAGGAGTTCGGCAATCTGAACATGACGGAGGCCCCCCTGACGGCCTTCATGAAGGTCATCCCCTTCCAGTTCTACGCCATCAGCACACTGCTGATGATCCCGCTGGTGGCCTATCTGGGCTTCGAGTTCAGCGCCATGTACAAGGCCGAGAAGCGGACCATCGAGAAGGGCCAGCCCTTCTGGCCTGAAGCCCGTCCCGCCAGACCCTCGGTGGACATCAGCGCCAGGGAGAACGGCGTGGAGCCCCGGGCCTCCATGATGGTGATCCCCCTGATCGTCCTCTTCGTCTGTATCTTCGGCCTGCTGATCCCCGAAGGCTTCCCCTTCAAGAAGGTCTCGGGCTCCACGCTGCGGATGGCGCTCTGTATCGGCTACTTCCTCGGCGCCCTGGCCTGCATGTTCCTGATGGTGCGCTACAAGGTGCACACCGCCCAGGAGGCCTTCACCATGTACATGAACGGCACCAAGGAGATCGTCTTCATCCTGATGATCCTGGTGCTGGCCTGGTCGCTGGGCTCGGTCTGCAAATCCCTGGGCACCGCCAGCTACATCGTCAGCATCACCCAGGGAACGCTGCCGGGATGGATGGTGCCGGCGCTGGTCTTCGCCGCCGGGGCGGGTATCAGCTTCTCCACCGGCTCCTCCTGGGGGACCTTCGCCATCCTCATGCCGCTGGCCATCCCCATGGCGAGCGCCCTGGGCGCACCACTCTACGCCTCCATCGGCGCGGTGCTCAGCGGAGGGCTCTTCGGCGACCACTGCTCGCCCATCTCCGACACCACGGTGCTCTCCTCCATGGGGGCCGCCTGTGACCACATCGACCACGTGAAGACCCAGCTCCCCTACGCGCTCACCGTGGGCCTCGCCAGCATCATCGCCTACATCATCGTGGGCTTTACGGGCACCTCCGCCATCCTCGGCGTGGCCCTGCTGCTGACGGTGCTGCTGGTGACCATCTTCGGCAAGCTCTGGGGCTCCAGGATGCCCAACTACTCGGCCGACGAGATCGAACACATGGAAGCCCAGGGCGTGGAGGCCTACAAGGCGAACAACTAACCAGAGAGATCCCGCGGCCGCCGGCGCATCGCGTCCAATCCGGCGGCCGCGGCAGAGGAAGGTGTGTCAATCCGTGAAGCACGTACTCGTACTGGGAGCGGGCCGCGTCGCCCGCCCCTGCGTTCAATATCTCCTGCGACACCAGCACATCACCGTCACCGTGGTCGATCAGGCCCGGGACCGGATCGACCGCGTCCTGGGCGGACACCCCCGGGGGAAGGCCCTCCGGGACGACGCCGTGGCCCAGGCCGGCGCGCTCATCGAAGCGAACACCCCGGACGTGGTGGTCAACCTTCTGCCCAAGCAGTTCATGGCGTCTGTCGCCAGGGAGGGGATCAACCACAGAACGCCGGTGATCAACCCCTCCTACATCGGCGACGAGCTGCGGGCGCTGGACCGACCGGCCCGGGAGGCTGGGGTGCTGCTGCTCTGCGAACTCGGCGTGGACCCCGGCATCGACCACATGTCGGCCGTCAGGACCATCCGCTCCATCCACGACCAGGGCGGTCAGGTGGAGTCCTTCTGGTCGGGCTGCGGGGCGCTTCCGGCACCGGGGAGCAACACCAACCCTCTGGGGTACAAGCTCTCCTGGTCGCCCGAGGCCGTGGTGGGCACCGGCAAGCGGGAGGCCCGCTTCTACCGCAACGGCGAGACGGTGGTCTACCCCGACGGCGAGACCTTCCGTCACAGCTCCTTCACCGAAATCGGGGATCTGGGCTGCTTCGAGGAGTACGCCAACGCCGACGCCACCCCCTACCGGGAGCTCTACGACATCCCCGAGGCCGGCGACATCTACCGCTGCACCCTGCGCTACCCCGGATGGAGCGAGCTGGTGACGGCCCTCAACCGGCTGGGCTACTTCGACACGGAACCGCTGGACAGCCCCCCCGCCACGGCGGCCGGGTGGACCCTCCGTCTGGCGGGCCGGGAGGGAACACCCCGGCAGGCCGCGGCGGCCGCTCTCGGTCTGCCGGAATACGCCGCGCTCTTCCACAGGATGGAGTGGCTGGGGCTCTTTGCAGACAGAGCGCTGGAGGGGGAGCCCCGCTCCCCCCGGGATGTGCTCTCCCTGCTGTTCAACCAGCGCCTCCTCTACGGCGAGGGCGAACGGGACATGGTGGTAATGGAACACCGCTACCTGGCGCGCTTCCCCGGCGGCGGACGGAAGCGCTACACCTCCACGCTCGTGGACTACGGCGATCCCCTCGGGGAGACCTCCATCGCCAAAACCACGGGGCTCCCGCCGGCCATCGCCGCCACGCTGCTGCTGGAAGGGCGCTTCGACGCCGTGGGCGTCAGGGCCCCGGTCTTTCCGGAGCTCTCCGAGCCGTCGCTGGAGCTGCTGGAAAACGAGGGCATCCGCTTTGCGGAGACCGTGGAGGACATGCCCGCCAGATAACGCTGCGGGGCAGAGAGGCAACAGCACACAGGACAACCGGAGGGGACGGCGTGCGCCGTCCCCTCCGGTGCAGGTGCTCCCCTGTGGGCTACTGCTGCTGTGTGGTCTGGTCGGCCACGGCCCTGGAGGCCCTGGCCACCTCCTCGGGGTCGCCGAGGTAGTAGTGGCGGATGGGCTCCAGGCTGTCGTCCAGCTCGTAGACCAGCGGGACGCCGGTGGGGATGTTGAGCTTGGCGATCTCGTCGTCGTCCACCCTGTCCAGGTACTTCACCAGCGCCCGGAGGCTGTTGCCGTGGGCGGCGATGAGCACCTTCTCCCCCCGCTCGATGGTGGGGGCGATCTCCTGCTCCCAGTAGGGGACAAAGCGTTCCACCGTATCCCTGAGGCACTCCGTGTGGGGCGCCTCGCCTTCGGCCAGGTCGCCGTAGCGGGGGTCCAGACCGGGGAAGCGCTCGTCGTCCTCGGCCAGCCCGGGGGGACGCACATCGTAGCTCCGCCGCCAGGCGTGGACCTGCTCCTTGCCGTGCTTCTCGGCCATCTCGTGCTTGAAGAGCCCCTGCAGCGCCCCGTAGTGACGCTCGTTGAGCCGCCAGTTCCGTTCCACGGGGATCCACATCAGATCCAGCTCGTCCAGAACGATCCAGAGCGTCCGGATCGCCCGCTTGAGCACCGAGGTGTAGGCCACCGTAAAGCCGTACCCCCCCTCGCGGAGGAGCCTCCCCGCCTGCCGGGCCTCCTCGACACCCTTCTCGGAGAGGTCCACGTCGGTCCAGCCGGTAAAGCGGTTCTCCTTGTTCCAGACACTCTCGCCGTGCCGCAACAGTACCAGTGTATGCATCGGATCACTCCCTGACCGCAGATTTCATCTTCCTGCGGATAGTGTACACCACACCGCCCGGGAGGCGGAACCGGGGGAGAGCGTTGCCGCCGGCACCGGCGGGGAATCATAAAACAGGAGGCCGCCGAGGCGGCCTCCTGTAGCGTTACCGTTCAGACTGGAATGTGTTAGGGACGGGTGATCTCAAATAAAAACTGAAACTGGTAACACTGCATTCCGCCACGAACCATTGAAACATACATAATTTTTTTCCACTTCTTGTGAAGATCTGTCAGTCTATCCAAACACATAACAAACTCGGTTCTTTCAAACTCCCTTCTTGTCCGCCTTACAGGACATACTTTTTCATCCTCCTCTAACGATTTCCATTCCCCGTTTTCAAGAACTCGGTAGTCTCCTCCGCCTCGACTAACGTTCTGCGAGACATAGCCCTCTTCATACACTCGCCACCACTGCTCAGGCAATCCTACGGTAGCCAATAGCAATGTTGTCGCATTTACGGGGATATCCGGCATCCTGTCACCGGCGTGGAGTGTCGCCAGCTCCGTCCATCCGGAGTCTGTGGGATCCTCCTCGTTACCAGGATCGGTGATGTGGTCGGAGCGGTAGTAGACCTCCACCGCCACATCGTCGGTGCCTGCCGTCTCGCTCCCCTCGGGGATCATGAAGGTGTAGTCCTTGGATCTGGACTGGTCTTCGCTGGTCAGATTGATCTCCACATCGTAGGAGACGGCGGTGCCGGCGGTCCGCCAGGTGGTGACCACAGCCTGATTCTGTGCATTGACTCCCGGTCTGCCTGGAAGTTCCCAGTATCCGTACCAGTCACCATCCTCCTGGACCTCACAGTCCCGGGACAATGTCATGTCGTCGAGGCCGGAGACAATCAACCGTTTCGATCCCTTACCTCGGGAATCGAGGCCCTCCGCTTCCAGATCATAGCTGATGCCCTCGTCGGGGCTGATCAGGTTCCACTGTTCCGTTACCAGGAGATTTTCGACCGCCCAGTTGTTGTCCGGATTTTCGTTGTCACCGATTTTGTCGGTACGTCCGGTACGGTTGAAAACCCATTCGAACTGTGCGTTGTCTCCGAAGTTCTTCCGCACCGTCGCATACCTGAACACATAATTGGCGAAGCTGGTGTTCAGGATGAACTCCTCTCTCAGGGGATCGCTGTTGTCGCCCTTTCCAGTCCGTACTGATGTCTCCACAGGCTCGCCATAGGTGCTCAAAAAATTTACTCCACTGGCATAGGTCCATCCCCTGGCGGCCCAGCCGTCATCGAGGTCGCCGCTCACCTGATAGTCCAGATGGAGATCCTCGCTGTTGGGCAGCGACATCCAGACGTCGTTGGAGCAGTCGTCCTCGACGATATTGATCCAGCCGCCGTTCTGCTTGTAGGACCACTCCACATCCGGGCTGGCCTCCACATCGGTGAGGTCGATCGTCCGCTCCCATGTATAGGTTTTGTCGTCCTCAAGCGTAATCCGGAATTCCATCTTCTTCCCGAGGAAGTCGGGACGCTCGTTGAACCGGTACCGATAATACCTTGCATAGGTTGCATTGTAGTCGTTGGAGATCTCCTTGTCCTCCCAGCCGAAGGCCTCGCAGGTCACCAGAAGCGGCTGGCCCTCGTCTCCCGGAAAGGTTCCGTCCTCGGCGGGATAGAGATCAAACCAGAGATGCCCCGTGCTGTTTTCGCCATCTCCCCACATACCGAGGCAGTCGTGCTCGTACCGGTCCTCCACGGTCAAGCGGAGCTCCGGCTCATCCGACGGTGTCGGCGTGGGCGTCGGAGCTGTAGTTGGTGTCGGGGCCGGCGTGGCCGTCGGACCCGGTGTGGGGGTGGGGCCTACCGTAGGTGTAGGTGTCGGGGCGGCCGTCGGCTGGGGTGTGGGCGTCGGAGCTGTAGTTGGTGTCGGGGCCGGCGTGGCCGTCGGACCCGGTGTGGGGGTGGGGCCTACCGTAGGTGTAGGTGTCGGGGCGGCCGTCGGCTGGGGTGTGGGCGTGGGCGAACCGGTGGGGGCGTGGAAGGTGTTGACGGTGATCCGGATGCGGCCCTCCTCGTCGTTCAGGTCGTACCGGCCGTTGTCGGCGATGCCGTTCCAGTGGAGGCTGATGACCTCGCTTCGGCCTTCGCCGACCTCGGAGCTGATAAAGCCCAGGTGCCGTCGCTCCGCTTGGCGAAGAGGTAGTAGACAGCGGCACTGTGGCTCCGCACCCGGAAGGTGGCGTTGGCAGTGAAGGCCGCGGCGTGGAACGGTGCGCCCGACCGGACCATCCTGCCGTCAACAATCCGGAGTTCCTCTCTCCCGGCCGTGTTCTCGGGAACGAGATCAAGGGTTCCCCCGCCGCCGGGGACGGGTTGTGCCGAGGGCTCCACCTCCTGGGCGGTACTCTGGGAGGTCTCTTCGTCCTCCTCCGCCAGCTCGGGCTCCACATTCTCCACCTGCCCACCCGCCACGGTGGTCTCATCCAGGTCGGCCGAGGGCGCCTCGCCGCCGTTGTCGCCGCCGCCTCCGCAGCCGCCCGCAAGAAATACGGAAAAGGCCAGAAGCGCGACAAAAAGCCAGACTGTCGATGCTGTGCTCTTTCTCCGTCCAAATCGATACATATCTGCGTTCCTCCTTACAGTTCATCATCCCTGTGGTGCATCCTGCTCTGCTGTCCATCCCGTTTTCGCGTGTCTCGGCTTACCACTCCGACGGGCATCACCTGCCTTCGGTAGATCGCGCCGTACGAAACAATCGGTCCCTTCCGCAACAGAGGAGACCAGACAGCCGTAACGGCGGCACTATTGGAACTATCATATATCGTACCACAGGAACCGGTTATTGGAAGGAAAGATTTTGAGCTTTATTGTATACAACGCTAGACAATTCGAGCCTCCATATCGATTTAACTGTCAGTGCAACAACTGTATGTTTTACCCAGATGGAACAGAAAACACCGGCAGGGAACCCAGGCCATCCCTACTGGAGAACCACGCATTCCCCGCACTTTTTTCATCACATTCACAATCGGGCAGTGACAGCGCGGAGGCTCTTCGTTATTATAGAGGCTGGCCGCCGCTGGTGGCCGGAGGCTCTAACCGTTACGCCCGAATCCTACAAGGAGGCGATACTATGGCAGAAGGAAGCGCACGTATTCGCGAGCTGCTCGGGGAGGAAGCGGACTACCTGCTGGACCACCGGTGTTCCACCGTACCGACGGATCAGCTGCACCTGCCCGGTCCGGACTTCGTCGACAGGGTGGTGGCCGACAGCGACCGGCCGGTGCCCGTGATGCGGGCGATGCAGGATCTCTACGGACACGGCAGGCTGGCCGACACGGGGTACCTCTCGATCCTCCCGGTGGACCAGGGGATCGAGCACTCCGCCGGGGCGAGCTTTGCGCCGAACCCCATGTACTTCGACCCCGAGAACATCGTGCGGCTCGCCATGGAGGCCGGCTGCAACGGCGTGGCCAGCACCCTGGGGGTGCTCTCCTCGGTGGCGCGGAAGTACGCCCACAGGATCCCCTTTATCCTCAAGCTCAACCACAACGAACTGCTCTCCTACCCCAACTCCTACGACCAGATCCTCTTCGGCTCCGTCGAACAGGCCCACCGCCTCGGCGCCGTCGCCGTGGGGGCCACCATCTACTTCGGCAGCGAGGAGTCGCAGCGGCAGATCCAGGAGATCTCCGAGGCCTTCGAATACGCCCACGAAATGGGGATGGCCACGGTGCTCTGGTGCTATCTGCGCAACAACGCCTTCAAGCACGAGGGGACGGACTACCATCTGGCCGCCGACCTGACGGGACAGGCCAACCATCTGGGGGTCACCATCAAGGCGGACATCATCAAGCAGAAGCTCCCGGAGACCAACGGCGGCTTCAAGGCCCTCAAGTTCGGCAAGACCAAAGAGGAGGTCTACAGCCAGCTGACCTCGGAGCATCCCATCGATCTGCTCCGCTACCAGGTGGCCAACTGCTACATGGGCCGGGCCGGGCTGATCAGCTCCGGCGGCGCCTCGGGCAAGAACGACCTGGCTGCGGCGGTCCGCACGGCGGTCATCAACAAGCGCGGCGGCGGCATGGGGCTGATCCTGGGCCGGAAGTCCTTCCAGAAGCCCTTCAAGGAGGGCGTGGGGATCATCCAGGCCGTCCAGGATGTCTATCTGGACGACAGCATCACACCCGCCTAGCCCGTTCGCCCCAAAGGAAGGTACAATACAGCCTGGAGGCATCCAGCCTCCAGGCTTTTTCTTTGGGTTTCCCCTATGAGAGAGAAAGAGCGGATCACATCTGCAGGAGGAGGAACTGCATGCAATTCCTTTCGGTTCTGTTCGGTATCGCGCTGGGCGCTGCGCTGGGATCCTTTCTCAACGTGGTGGCCGGCCGCTCCATCAGCGGCGAGGCCTGGTGGGGAAAGGAGCGCTCCCGCTGCGACCACTGCCGCCGGGAGCTCACGGCGCGGGAGCTTGTGCCGGTGGTCTCCTATCTGATCCAGAAGGGGCGGTGTCCCTCCTGCGGGCACGCCATCCCCATCTCCTATCTGGTGGTGGAGAGCCTGGGGGCACTGCTTGGGGGACTGCTCTTCTGGTCCTACAGCCCGGCCGAACCGCTGCCGCTGCTGGTCGCCGCCGTCTGCGCCTTCAGTCTCTACCTCAACGCGCTGACGGACCTGAAAAGCGGCTATATCTTCGACCTCTTCGCCTTCCTGCCGGGGGTGGCCGGACTGCTGCTGCGGATCCCGGGGGGGTTCACCGCGCTGGGCGACGGGTTGCTGGGCGCCGCACTGGGGTACGGTCTGATCGCGTCGATCATCGGGATCAGCAATGGTGTGCTGGGCAAACCGGGCATGGGCTGGGGCGACGCCCACCTGATGGCGGGCTGCGGCGCGCTGCTGGGGTGGAAGATGACCGCCGTGGCGCTCTACCTGGGGCTCATGGGCGGCGGGCTGATCGTGCTGGCTCTGCTGCTGTTCCGGGTGGTCCGCCGGGGCGACGCCCTCCCGCTTGGGCCATTCCTCGCGCTGGGGGGCATGGCGTCGCTCTTTGTCGGGCCGGCGCTCCTGATGCGCTACTTCGGGGCCGCTCCCGGCTGGCCCTGGTAGCGGTAGACCTCATCGGTGGAAACGAGGCAACAGCTGTTGCCCCCAGCGTCCTTGGCCCGGTACATGGCCTTGTCGGCCTTGCGGAAGAGCTCCTCCACGGTGCGGGCGTCGTCGGGGAACCGGGCGACGCCGATGCTCGCCGACATGGAGACCTCCCGGCCGCGGAGCGAGAACCGCCGGTCGAAGAGGCCAAGGATCATTTCGGCAGGCCGCCGGAGGTCTGCGAGATCGTCGGCTGCGGTGAGCAGCACGGCGAACTCGTCGCCCCCCAGCCGGTAGAACCGCCGGCGGGTTCTGCTGATCCGCAGGAAACCCCGTGCGCTTTCGGTCAGCAGCCTGTCCCCGGCGGCGTGGCCCATGGTGTCGTTGATCTCCTTGAAGTTGTCGAAGTCGATCACCATCAGCGCCGCGGGGAAGCCCTCCGACGCAGCGCAGCGCACCATCCGCTCCGCCTGCTCGTTGAAGGAGGTCCGGTTGGGGAGTCCGGTCAGGCCATCGTAGTAGGCCATGCGGTGGAGCTTCTCCCGGGTTTTGCGCAGCTCGCTGATGTCCCGCAGGACAAGCACATAGCCGCCGTCGCCCTCGCCTGCCGAAATGCCTTTGAGTGTGCCCTCTACGGGGAAACGCCGGCCGTCCCGGGAACGGAGCTCCAGGGACGACCCCGCATCGAGAAAACGCTGCAGGGCCTCCTCGGGGGGCTCGCCCTTTCCCGGCCTCAGTCGTTCGTCGCCTGCAAGGAGGGTGATCACATCGAGGAGGGAGTATCCCCGCACCTCGGACTGGGAGAATCCCAGGAGGGACTCCCCCGCAGGGTTCAGCGCCACGAGACGGCCCTGGCTGTCCAGGGTGAAGACCCCCTCGTCCAGGGCATCCAGCGTGGAGGCCATCAGCCCCTGCTGCCGCCGGAGATCCTGCTGGGCCTGCCACAGGCCGTAGCCCACCTCGATGGTGGTCCGCACGCTCTGGACGAAGGAGGCCTTGCTGTAGTCATCCTTCAGGACGTAGCCGTAGGGGGCGGTCTCGGTGGCCTTCCGCAGGGTCTCCCCGCCGGCGTGGGCCGACAGGTAGATCACGGGGATCCCCATGGCGGAGACCGCTCCCGCCGCTTCGATCCCGTCGATGTCGCCGTCGAGAACGATGTCCATCAGGACGAGATCGGGACGGAGCCGTTCCGCGAGCTCGACGGCCTCCCTACCGGATGCCGCCGTTCCCGCAACAGCATACCCCAGCTCCCGCAGCACATCGCCGAGGAACCGGGTAAAGAATCGGCTGTCGTCGACGACAAGAATCTCCAACGTCTCGTGTTTGTTCATTCGGCCTCCGCACCTTTTTCTGCACACCTGTGAGAATATTACAAGAATAGCAAAAGATCGGCCGTTGTGGAACAGGGCCGGCAGACTCCGTCCCTTTCCGCTTGAGTATCATCAAGCCGCCACACCGTGGACGCACAAGAAAGCGAGGTTAACCATGGATTTTGTGACACTGCTGATTCTCCTCCTCCTGGGCCACGCCGCCTGGAAGGAGTGGCTCGCCTACCGGAACCACCGGGCGCTCCGGCGGTTCGCCGCGACCCCCGACCCCGATGTGCTCGCCACGTTCCCCGAGGGATACCGCTGGAAACGGGAGGTGGCCTACCGCACGGCCCACGGCAGAGCGGGGATGATCGCCGAAATCTGGGAGACGGGGCTCCTGGCGGCCGTGCTGGCCTCGGGGCTTCTCCAGGCACTGGCCCGGTGGAGCGCCGGGATTGCCGAGGGCCCCTTTCTCCCGGGGCTGCTCTTCGGGGCGCTCTGCGCGCTGGCCGTGGTCGCCGCCGGTCTCCCCCAGAGGATCTGGACCACCTTTGTGCTGGAGCGGCGCTTCGGGTTCAGCCACGAGAGCCTGGGGCACTTCGCCAGAAACAGCGCCCTGGCCGCCCTCCTGGCGGCGCTGCTCGGCGGGGGACTGCTGGGGCTGCTCGCCCTTTTCGCCGGCATGGGCCCGCTCTGGCCGCTCTGGGGGTTTCTGGGGACAGAGGCGGCCACGCTGCTGTTGACGGTGCTCTTCCCGGTGGCGATCCTGCCGCTCTTCTACCGTCTCAGACCCCTGGAAGAGGGCACTCTGAAGGAGGCCATCCGGCAGCTCTTCGCGGAGACCCCCTTCGCCTCCAGGGGGATCTCGGTGGCCGACGAAAGCACCAGCTCCACCCATCTCAACGGCATGGTCAGCGGTCTGGGGAAGGCCAAGCGGATCATCCTCTTCGACACGCTGCTGCAGCGGGTCTCCGAGGAGGGCATCGTGGCGGTGGTGGCCCACGAGCTGGGCCACGCCGTCCACGGCCATATCAGGCAGCGTTTCCTCCTGGCCACAGCCCAGTATGTCCTGCTCTTCGGCGTGGCGGGACTCCTCTGGGACCTCCCCTGGGTCACGGCGGCCGCCCCGGCCCTCCCGGTGCGTCTGGTGCTGGTCTTCCTCTTTGCGGGCACCCTGATGGAGCTCTTCACCGGCAGCCTGACCATGGGCTTCGCCAGAAGGCAGGAGTTCCAGGCCGACACCTACGCCGCCCGCAAGGCGGGGCACCGGGCCACCTACGGTGTTCTCTCCAGGCTGGCCAACCACGAGATGAGCTGGATCCCCGATGACCCCCTCTACGCCCGGTGGAACAGGGACCACCCGACCCTCCCCGAGCGTCTCCGCCGGCTGGGGACACCGCCGGCAGAACCCGGGGAGGAACAGGATGGAGAGGAGACCGCGGAGACGGAGGAGGCCGGTTAGGGCCGGCTCTTCGCCTCCTCCAGATGCCTGCAGCTCCCCTCCTTCCGGAAGGCGGGGCAGGTGCAGGCGGCGTGCCTTCTGTCCACGGCGAAGCGTTCGTCGCCGTCGCTGACCACGAAGATCTCTGCAGCCACCTTGCGGAAAACGAGGGGGGAGGCGGCTTCTGCGCTGTCTCCCCCCTGCGCATCGGGCCCCCCGTCCATGGCCCTGTTGGCCAGGGCGTCGGCCCGGCTGTTGTCCTTCCGAGGCACCCAGGCAACCCGGGCTCCGGTGTGCCGGAGCAGGTCCCGCGCCCTGGCGTGCAGGGGCTGGAGCCTCGGCTCCCGCACCTTCCACGTCCCCTGCAGCTGGTTCACCACCAGCCGGCTGTCGCCGTAGAGGGTGATGCCGCCCTCCGCCCCCCGGCGCTGCAGCTCCTCCAGCAGCAGCAGCACAGCGGCGTACTCCGCTTCGTTGTTGGTCTTCCTGCCCAGAAACCGCGAGGCCTGCCAGACGGCACGGCCCTGCTCGTCCACGAGCAGGGCCCCCGCTCCGGCGACGCCGGGGTTGCCCCTGGAGCCGCCGTCGAAATAGCCGCGTATCATCCCATACCTCCCGCCTCCATCACTCCTCTTCCACACCAGGCAGAAGGGGCACGAAGCTGCAGTATTCCAGCCGGCTCTCCTCAAGGGCGTCCCCCTGTTTCACCTTCAGCAGCAGCTGCTCGCCGAAGACCCGCTGCTTCAGGGGCACCACCAGACGCCCGCCGTCGGCAAGCTGGTCGATCCAGGCCTCTTCCACGGTCGGCGCGGCCGCCGTCACCACAATCCCGTCGTAGGGGGCCATGGCCGCGTAGCCGCCGCGTGCGTCCCCGGCCACCACCGTGACCTGGTAGCCCAGGGCATCGAGCCGCTTCCGGGCCGCATCGGCGAGCACCCGGTACCGTTCCATGGAGACCACCTCGGCGCCGGTTTCGGCCAGCACCGCCGCCTGATAGCCCGAGCCCGTGCCGATCTCGAAGATCCGCTTGCCCGGGCCGGGCTGGAGCAGCTCGGTCATCCGCGCCACCATATAGGGCTGGGAGATGGTCTGTCCGTGTCCGATGGAAAGCGGGCCGTCCTCGTAGGCCGCCCATTCCTTTGAAGGCGGGACGAAGGCGTGACGGGGTACCCGCCCCATGGCTTCAAGCACCGCCTCGGCGCGAACCCCCCGGGGCCGGAGCTGCCGTTCCACCATCTGACGCGCCTGCTGCCGCCAATCTGTTGCCACTGTTCTCCCCCCTTCTGCAGCCGCCGACACAGAGGGGCAACACCGAAAGTGCCGCTATGCGCCGGGCATCTCCACCTTCTTGAACCCTTCCGGGATCTCGAAGAGGCTGTCGTCCAGCGGCTTCTCCCGGATATTGCTCATCTCCGTGGTGAATGTCCCCTCCTCGGTCTCGGCGATAATCTTCAGCGGCGTCTCCAGCTCCTCGGAGATCCAGAGCGTGCCGGCGTTCCCCTCTGCATTGCTGTAGGTGACGTGGTAGACCTTGCAGAGATAGCCGTGGAGCTTCTCCTCGCCCTGGTACTCCGCCTCGGCGATGTCGGGGTTGTTGGCCACCAGATCCTCGGCCGATTCCCCGGAAAAGCGCGGCGACTCCGGCGCCTGCTCCCCCATGGCCGAGAGATCCATGTACATCTTCCGTTCGTGGAGAACCACAAAGGTGCCGCCCGTCTGCTCGTCGATGATGATGCTCTGTTTCTGCCCCCCCATGGCGAGGTCCTGCCGGAACCGGTCGCCCTTCACATAGACCGTGGCGTTCCGCTCCCCCTGGGGTCCGGAGATCACCATATCCGCCGTGTACTCCGCCGCCATCCCCGCCAGGGGCGAAAGCAGCACCAGAGCGCACAGCACTACGCCCATTACCAGAATCCGTTTCATCACGTAGATCCTCCTCTCGTCGGTTCGCGTAACGCTCTCCTGCCGGAGCTATTGTACCTGCTGCCGGGCCTCGACGGAAAGGCCCTCCGCGCCTCATCGGCGACACCGCCCCGCGGCACGCTATTGCCTCCCCACCCCGCATGGTTTAAAATTTTTTCAGGATACCTTCTCGTTGCTGTACCGGGAAGACGCATCGGGCCAAACAGCCCGCTCTGGGAGGGACAACGATGAAGCGGAGCAGTGCCGTACTTGTGGCGGCGGCAGCAGCATTCCTTTTGGCCCTGGTTCTCTGGCTCGGCGCCGACAGACAGCCGATCCGGATCGGTTTCGCCGGCACCCTTACCGGGGATCTCTCCGACCTCGGCGTACAGGGGCGGAACGGGGCGATCCTGGCCGTGGAGGAGATCAACGACCGGGGCGGCGTGAACGGGCGCAGACTCGAACTCATCGCAAAGGACGACGGCGGCGATCCCCGGCAGGCGAAAGCGGTGGACCGGCAGCTGATCGAAGCAGACGTGACGGCCATCGTCGGCCACATGACCTCCAGCCTCACCATCGCCGCCCTGCCTGTAACGGAAGCGGCCGGGACGGTGCTCTTCAGCCCCACCACATCCACCCCGAAGCTCTCCGGCAAAGAGGACCTCTTCTTCCGCCTCAATCCCGCTTCGGACACGGAGGCGCGGGCGCTGGCCCACTACGCCCGCCGGACCAGGGAGCTCGACAGCGTGGGCATCCTCTGGGACAGCGACAACCAGGCCTACGCCGAGCCCTTTACGGAGGCCTTCCGCTCCCAGTTCGAGGAGGAAGGCGGTGCCGTTCCCGCAGTCTGCCGCTACAGCTCCTCCTCGCCGACGGAATGGAACGAGCAGCTCCACCGCATCCGGCAGTCGGACGCACAGGGGATCCTGCTGGTCAGCTCGGCCAGGGATACCGCCACCTTCGTCCAGCAGCTGCGAAAGGAGAACAGGGACTGGGCGCTCCTTTCGAGCGGGTGGGCGGCCACCGGCGCGCTGCACCAATACTGCGGCAGCCCCTGCCGGGGCGTCCTGTTCGCGGGCAGCTTCGTCACCGGAGAACCCCCGGAGGCGATGCGGGACTTCCGGCGGCGCTACCGGGAACGCTTCGGCGCCTCGGCGTCCTTCGCTGCCGAGCTGGCCTACGACACCATCCGCATCCTGGCCCAGGCACTGCAGCAGACAGAGGGCAGGACCGGGAACCTCCCGGAGGCGCTCGTCGCCATTGACGGCTTTCCCGGCCTCTCCGGACCGATCTCGCTGGACCGCTACGGCGACGTCTCCTCTCCCGTCACCATCATGGAGCTTCGGGACGAACGCTTTGAACCCATCGCCACGGTCGAACCGGAGGAGTTGCGGCTCCCCGGAACCGCCGTTCGATAAAACGTCGAGGCTGACGCATCGTTCGCACCGTCGTCCTCAGCGCCCCATCCATCCGAACACCGGGCGCGCCGGCGCGCCCGGCACCGTCGAGGGAGAGGAGCATGCCGTGATGGAACAGTGGAGATGGAGACCCCGGCATTCCGCAGAACCCCGGGAGGTGAACGGCACGCCATGAACACCCGCAAGCTCTCCGACCTCAGCCCCGAGGAGATCCGCAGACAGGCGGAACAGGGGAATACCGAGGCCATGCGGCTTCTGGGAGCCATGTATGCCTTCGGCATGCGCATCGAACAGGACGACAGCCAGGCCATCCACTGGTACAGCGAAGCGGCGCGCCAGGGGGATCTCCCAAGCCAGTGCTTTCTCGCCTCCCGGTACACCTACGGCATGGGTGTGGAAAAGGACAGGGACCAGGCCTTCTCCTATTTCAAGGAGGCCGCGGGCCAGGGGCACCCCTGGGCGCAGCACGAGCTCGCCAGGATACATATGGAGGAGCCCGCCTACTACAATCCGCAGGAGGCCTCGCGATTGTTGAAAGCGGCAGCCGAACAGGGGAATCCCGCAAGCCAGAACGCCCTGGGGGAGCTGCGCGAACAGGCCGACGACAGCCGGCAGGCTGTCTACTGGTGGCAACAGTCGGCAACCTCGGGCAACCCCGACGCCCAGTACCATCTGGGCAGGGCCTTCCAGTCCGGAGCGGGCGTCCACCAAGACACCGCCAAGGCCGTCTACTGGTACTGGAAGGCCGTAGCGGGCGGCGGCCATCCGCTGGCCGAATACGAACTGGGGCTCATGTACTACCACGGCGAAGGCATCGAGCCGGACCACCAGCAAGCCCTGGAACTGCTGCGACGCAGTGCGGCCCAGGACATCCCCGAAGCGCAGTATCTGGTTGGCCTCTTCTACACCGAACAGGTGCCGGACACCCCGGTGGATCTCGACGAGGCCCGGATGTGGCTCCAGCGTGCCGCTGACAGGGGGGACAGGGAGGCCCGGGAGGAGCTGGCCAAGCTCTAGCGTCTGCAGCCGGCAGCGCAGCCCTGCCGCCCTCCCGGATGCAGGTCCCGAAAGGATGCAGGCGGATGGAGGACAGACCGGCCGACACATATCCCGTAATCCCCAACACTTTGGTACAATAGGTGCGCAGCATAACCAAACAACTGTACAGACAAGGATGTGATTTCATGCGGAAGATTCTGTTACCCATCGGGGCGATGCTCCTGGCGATGCTGCTGATCCTGCCGGCCTCGGCCGCACCGCGGGTGGTCGCCGCCGATCTCTATCCCCGGGGGATGCTGGTGGTCTTCGAAACGGCCACGGGGGCCGGCGGGGGAAGCATGCAGCTGCCCGGCGCCTTCGACGCATCCCGCATCTGGTGTGTGGGCACCGACGTGGCCCTCCATTCGACCTCGGTGCGGCGGGTACCGCTCTCCCGGGACCTCCCCGGCAAACTGGGCGAGATGGAAGCGGAGATCGAGGTGAAACAGGAGCGTATCGCGGAGATCGATGGGCTGATGAAACACGCCAGGCAGTTCTTCGGCGGCTCCAGGGAGGGCATGGAGATCCGGACGGATCTGCAGGCCTACCTGGATGCCTCGGAAGAGATGGGCCGGGAGCTCTTCCTCCTCTCCGACCAAAAGGAGAAACTGGAAGCCAGAATCCAGGCGCTGCGGGCCTATCTCCGCGACCACGCCCCCGCCTCCCCCAGCGAGGCGGTGGAGGTCGCCTGGGAGACCGCCGAAAGCGGACATATCCGGGTCTATGCCTGGTCTGACCATGCCCGCTGGGAACCGCGGTACCATCTGGACCTGCAGCCGGAACCCGGCACGGTCCGGATCGCCCTGAAAGGGAAAGCCCGGCAGCGTACGGGGCTGGACCTCACCGGCAGGCCGGTGACCTTCCACACCCAGCTCCCGGGACACGACGTCCGGCTCCGCTCCGTCCCGCCGCTGAAGGTCTCGGAGAAGCAGGAGGCCAAGTTCCTCATGCGCAACATCCTGCGGAAGGACGAGGTGGGCGCTCCCGCACCGGAACAGCCCCGGGAGCCCGTCAAGGCGGAGCGGAGGGAGTCCGTGGCCGGCGTGTCCTTCACCGCGGAGACCGTCCTTCCCGGCGACAACACCGAACAGGTGGTCACCCTGGAGAGCCACACCGCGGAGGCCAAAACCTACATCGCCCTGCGTCCCTTCCGGCAGAAGCGGGGGATCATCGTCGGCGAGATCGACGAGCTGCCCATGCCGCTCTTTCCCGCCACGGCCCAGCTTTTCGTGGACGGAGCGCCCTCCGGCGAAAGCAGGATCGACGCCCATCCCAGGGGGACCACGGCGGCACTCCCCTTCGGCTGGACCGATCAGGTCCGGGCCGAACGGATCGACAAGGTGGGCACCAAGGGGGAGAGCTTCTTCGGCACCAAGGGCCTGATCAAGGAGGCCTACACGCTGAAGGTCTCAAACGGCATGCCCCGGACTGTGGATATCCGGCTCAGCGACCGGATTCCGGTGAGCACCAACGAAAAGATCGAGGTCGAGGATGTCTCGATCGGCGTGAGCCCCACGGAGCGCGAGGAAGGGGTCCTCACCTGGCGCCGCAGTCTTGCTTCGGGCGAGACCTTCGAGGTGGAGATCCGCTATACCATCAAGCACCCCGAGGACATGGAGATCCTCAAAAGCGACTGACCTCCGCCTCCCACACGATGGCAGCAGCGCGGCAGCGCCCGGGGCGACGCTCCCGGGCGCTGCGTGATCACTGGAGGCGCCGATGGTTTGGCGAGCAGACATGCGAAGGATCACCAGACAGTCGTAACCAGTACAATTGTTTCAATTTTGTAACAGCCCCTTGCCTTCCGGCGGAAAGTGTGTATACTATTCTCTCAAGCACCCATCCACTTCGTCCTCCTGCTCCGCTATTGCAACCGCCAAGCGACACACCATCCCATCCCTGAGGCCCCCGGAATTCCGGGGGCCTCAACGTATGTCGGCATGCCGCCGGAAGGGCGGCCGGGCCTCGACAGCAGAAGACCCCGGGGCCGGCAGCCTCCGGGGCTCCTTCGGGACGCAAAAAACCTTTCGACATTACAGCTCCAGATCGTAGCGCTCCTCCACGATATGCCTGCCCCAGTGCTCGTGCTCGATCACATCGGTCCGCCGGAAGCCGTAGCGCCGATAGATATGGATCGCCGCATCCAGCTCCCGCACCGTCCAGAGGAAGATCCTCCCGTAGCCCTCCTGCCGGCAGAAACACACCGATTCCCCGATAAGGTGCTTCCCCAGCCCCCGTCCGCGTACCTTGGGGTGGAGGAGAAACCACCGCAGCTGCGCCGCGCCGTCGCCGCCATCCACGATGGCCACGGACCCCCGGACGCCCTGGTCGGTGGCCACGATCCAGATCCGGTCGCACCGGTTCCGGTTCAGCACAAAGTGGGCCATCGGCTCGGCCACGTAGGGCTCGAAGGTGGCGTCGAAACCGTATTCCTCGGCGTAGAGCACGCCGTGGAGCCACACCACCGCCCCCAGATCGCCCGGTTCGATGGTGGTGCGGATGGTGACGCCGCCGAAGGCCGCCGTTCCGTTCCCGTTCCCCGCCATGGCGCCCACCTCCCTAAAGCTGGATGGTTCCTTCGATACAGGGCACGACGCGACCGCCGATGGCGACCCCTCCGCTTTCCGGATCCATCCGGACATGGACGGCGCCGTCGCGGTGCAGCTCGTGCCCCTGCCTGGCGATATAGTCCCCGCCCACCCGGTCGAGCAGACCGGCATGGAGGATAAAGGCCGCCACGCTGGCGTTGCCGCTGCCGCATACAGGGTCCTCGGGCACATTGAGGATCGGAGCGAAGGAACGCACGTAGATCTGGTGCCCCCCTCCCCGGCTGGGCGCCATGCCGAAGGCCGTGATCCCGGTGATCTCCAGCTCCCCGCTGAAGCGGGCAAGCTGCTGCATGTCCGGTTTCAGGGCGTGCACCGCCTCCTCCGTCCCCAGGGGAACCACAAGCCATCTGGGCCCCACGTCCACCAGCAGCGGAACCGGGCCGTCCAGATCCCGCCCGATGCAGGCCGCCGCACGGGTGGCCACAGAGGCGTCGAGCTCGGTCACCTCCGGCTGCGGCGACTGGACAAAGGGGATGGGTTCATCGCCCTGCTCCACCACTACCTCAAGCAGCCCCGCATCGCACTCCTGCACCAGGCGCTCCGCTTCGGCGTCCACAAGACCGCTCCGCAGCGCGCAGTAGGCCGCGCCCACCGAGGGATGGCCGGCAAAGGGCAGCTCGCACTCCGGCGTGAAGATCCGCACCCGGTAGGAGGCCCTCTCGTTCTGCGGCGGCAGCAGAAAGGCGGTCTCCGAGAGATTGGTCCATCTGGCGAGCTGGAGCATCTGTTCCTCCGACACCCCCTCGGCGCCCGCTACCACCGCCAGGGGATTGCCGAAATAGGGACGGTTGGCAAAGACATCGACCTGGTTGAAACGGAAGGATTGCATCGTCTCACTCCTCTCCTGCATGGCTATCGTTCGTTCTTGTTCATAAAATAGGTGCCGATGGAGATGGACAGTATGGAGATCGCCAGATAGAGCATGTCGGTAGGCGAGTTGTACCGCATGGCCAGGGCCCGCTGGAAGAAGGTGACGATCAGCACCATCACCACCACCTTGATGATCCGGCTCTTCAGCTCGTCCAGAGAGTGGATGTCCAGGATGGCGATGCTGTCGCCCAGGCGGGCCACATCGATCTGGGAGATGAAGAGCTCGTAGAGACCGAAGCTGACGATGAGCAGGATCACGCCGATGAGATACATGTCCACGGCGCCGATGATCTGGATGATCAGCCGCTCGTGGACCACCTCGCCATGGCCCAGATGCGTCGCCAGGTAGACGATGGCGTCGGCGATCTCCAGGCTCCCCTTGAAAAAGAGAGCCATGGCACTGATGATGCTGAAGATCACCGCAAAGACCACCATATACCGGGTCCCCCAGAGAAGGCGTTCGAAACAGCGCTCCCAGGGGCGTTTGTCCATCAACTGTTCGCAGTGTTTCTGATGTTCCGTATCGAGCTGTTCGCCGGCGCTCGGCTCCTCCACCGTTCCATCCTCCATTCATCAATCGGCTGGGGCACGCAGGTCGGCGGGGAAACCGCCGGCGTGCCGGGCAATTGTACCATCATCGGAACGCAGCCCCGCCGAAACAGGAACAGCTTTTCCTCGGGACGTGTCTCCGCGGTGGGTCTCCCTCGGGAGGACACGTCAGACGGCGGGCTCCGCGACGAAGACCGTCCCCATCGGCGGGAACTGCAACCCGCGGCTACGCCCCCTGAAACCCGAGCTGCCGGGAGATCATCCGCGCCGCCTCCACCACCCTCTCCGCCCAGGGCTCTCTCAGTTCCGCAGCAAAACGGACGGCGGGGACACCCAGCGCCAGACTCGCCTTGAACCGCCCCGACTCGTCGAAGACAGGCGCCGCGATCCCGCAGGAACCGAGGGTGCTCTCCTCGCTGCTCAGCGCATAGCCTCTGGCCCGTATCGCCGCGTACTCCCGGCGGAGCGCCCCGGGATCGGCGATGGAATAGGGGGTGGACGCCGTCAGCGAGAAATCCCGCAGAAGCGCATCCCGGCGTTCCTCCGGCAGAAAGGCCCCGGCCACCTTCCCCAGCGCCCCGAGGTTGAGAGGGTACTTCCGCCCCGCCCGCCCGGAAACCCGGAGGTCCTGGCTGCTTTCCACGATATCCACCAGTACCACATAGGCCCCTTCCAGTATCCCCAGCGCCACCGACTCGCCGGTCTCTTCCCGGAGACGCTCCATCACCGGCACCGCCACGTCCCAGAGCCGCTCGCGGCTCTTGTAGAGATTGCCGAGGCGGAAGAGGACGGGGCCGAGGCTGTACCGTTTCGTATCGGGATGGCGGAGGAGAAACTGCTCCTCCGCCATCTGGGTCAGTGTCTTGTAGAGGCCGCTGCGGGCCAGCCCCAGCTCTTCCGCCAGCTCCGTCAGGGTCATCGAGTAGGGTGGTTCCGCCAGTCGTTTGAGAATCCACAGCGTTTTCTCCGTCGCGTTCATTGGCCACACCTCCGGCTCACGTGATTGTACAACCTCCTTGCCTTCTGGAGGATACTTTTTCTTGACAGCGCGACGTCTCCATGCTACAACAAACGTACCGAACAGGAAACCGGAGTATGTAATAGGAAAACAAGGAGGTGAGTCCACTGGAAGAGGAAGCGATTGTGTCCATTGAAACAGCGGTGATCCCCATGGCCTTCAGGAAGACCTGGGCCACGTCACTCTACGCGGAGCAGTCCCGGCCCCATCTCTTCGTCCGGATCACCACAGCCGGCGGTGTACGGGGTATCGGGGAGATCTCCCCCTCGCCATCGTTTATGGGAGAGAGCGCCTTCACGGCGGAACAGGTGATCCAGCACCACTTCAGGGAAGCCCTCACGGGGATCAACGCCGCCCGGATCGCCCTGGCACACCAGCGTATGGACAGGGCCATCCACGGGAACTACGCGGCCAAGACAGCCGTCGATCTGGCGCTGCACGACGCCGCGGGCAAGATGATGGGGGTCTCTGTCTCCCGATTGCTCCGCGGCCCTCTGCGGAGTCGGGTGCCCCAGGCCTGGGTGCTGGGGCTGCAGGACGAATCGTCGGCGCTGGAGGAGGCGCGGGCCGCCCTCGCCAAGGGGTACGGCACGCTGAAGATCAAGGTCGGGCACGACCCGGAACGGGAACAGGGGATCCTCCGGGCTTTGCGCCGGGAGTACGGCAAGGGGCTCAGGCTGCGGGCGGACGGCAACCAGGGGTTCACCGTCCCCGAGAGCCTCCGTTTTCTGGAGGCCACGGAGGAATTCGGACTGGAATGCCTCGAACAGCCCGTCCCCCGGTGGAATCTGGAGGGAATGCGGTTCATCAGGGAGCACAGCTCTGTGGCGATCATGGCCGACGAGAGCTGCGCCTCCCTGCAGGAGGGACTCAAGGTGATCCGGGAGGGCGCGGCGGACATCCTGAACATCAAGGTGGCCAAGGTGGGGGGACTCCACCGGGCCTCCCAGATCGCGGCCCTCGCCGAGGCGGCCGGGCTCACCACCGTGGCGGGCTGCAATCTGGAAAGCGGCTACGCGTCGCTGGCCAACATCCACTTCGCCGCCTCGGCCCCGACGATGCGGCACGACAACGATCAGATCGCCGCCCCGCTCTACGAACGGGATGCGCTGGCGGAACCCCTGGAAGTCGGACAGGGAACCGTAGCCGTGCCGACCGCGCCGGGCCTCGGCGGTACGGTACGGGAGGATCTCCTCTCCTGGAACGGAGAGGACTGAGAAGGGAGACCGCCGTGGACCAGAGGGTCGATCCCGCAGAGCTGCGCGCCCATGGGGCGGCAATAGCCGATGACATCATCGGCCTGCGGAGAACCATCCACCGCCATCCGGAGCTCGCCTTCGAGGAACGGAAGACGGCCGACCTGGCCGCCCGGACACTCGATGAAGCCGGTTTCGAGGTCGTCCGCGGACTGGCCGGCACCGGTGTCCTGGGCATCCTGCGGGGCGCCGCGGAGGGGCCTTCGCGGGGGCTGCGGGCCGATATGGACGCCCTGCCGCTCACCGAGGAGACAGGCCTGTCCTTCGCGTCGTCCGAACCGGGTATCATGCACGCCTGCGGCCACGACGGCCACGTGGCGTCGCTGCTCGGCGCGGCCCGTATCCTTGCCGATCACCGGGAGCACGTCAGGGGAACGGTCTGCCTCCTCTTCCAGCCGGCCGAGGAGGGAGCGGGCGGGGCCAAACGGCTGGTCCGGGAGGGCCTCTTCAGGGATTTCCCCATGGATTTCCTCTTCGGGCACCATCTCTGGACCGGCCCGGGCTTCCCGAAGGGGAGCTTCGTCACCAGGAAGGGCATCATGACCGCCGCCAGCGACCGCTTCGAGATCTCCATCACCGGGAGGGGCGGCCACGCCTCGCTCCCCCAGTACACCCTGGATCCGCTGCCGGTGCTGGCCGACCTGATCCACGCCGTCTACGCCATCCCCTCCCGGAGGCTGGACCCCTTCGACCAGGCTGTCGTCTCCATCGGCCGGGTCGCCGCCGGAGAGGCGGAAAACGTCATCCCCCAGGAGGCGACCCTGGCGGGCTCGATCCGCACCTTCTCGCCCGGGGTCCAGCAGGAGGTCCACCGGCTGCTGGCGGAGACGGCGGAGGAGATCAGCGCCGCCCGGGGATGCACCGGCACCTGCAGCGTACGGAGAGGCTATCCCTGCCTGCAGCAGGACGAGGGACTGACGACGGCGGTGCTCCGGCTGGCTGAAGCGTTCTGGGGGAAGGACCAGGTCATCGAAAAGGAGACCCCCTTCACGGGGTCCGAGGATTTCAGCTACCTGGCCGGGGCGGTGCCCGCCTGCTTCGCCATGATCGGCTGCGGCGGGGAGTACGGGCTCCACAGCCCGAAGATGGAACTGGACGAGGAGATGCTTCCCCTCCTCAGCGCCTGGGAAGCCTATCTCGCCATCGAAAGCGGTGCGTTACCGTCCACGGACGGTACAGAGGAGAAGAAAAAGGAGGTTCCCCAATGAAACGCGGTGTTGTTGTCTCGCTTGCGCTGTTTTGCCTGACTCTGGCTGTCCTGGCTCTTCCGGCTGCATCCCAGGCCGGACCGATCGTGCTGCGCTACGCGGAATCCGGTCCGCCGGCGGGCCTGGGCGGCGAGTACGTGAAGATCGTCAAGGAGGAGATCGAGAAGGCCACCGACGGCCGGGTCACCATCGAGGTCTACTGGAGCGGTTCGCTCCTCAAGGGGAAGGAGATCCTCAACGGCATCAAAACGGGTCTGGTGGACATGGGATACGTGCTCCCCGCCTACTATCCGAAGCAGCTCTTCGTCCACAACGCCCTCTCGCTCTTCCCCGTGGGCCCGGTGGGTTTCGAGGGGGCCCATCGGGCGATGGAGCGCTGTCTGCAGGAAATCCCGGCATTCAGGGAGGAGATGGCCTCCTGGAACCAGAGGGTGCTCTACATGCGTCAGATGCTCCCCATGGCGCTCTGTTCCGTCGACCCCGTCACGGGGCTGGAGGACTTCGAAGGGCAGCAGATACGGTCCTCCAGCAAGCACTACCTGGCGGCGCTGGAAGCCCTGGACGCCTCGCCGGTGTCGATCCCCTGGAGCGACTGCTACATGGCGCTGCAGACGGGAACCATTGACGGCGTGTTCACCAACTACGACGGCATATTCGCCACCAAGCTCTACGAACCGGCGCCGCATATCCTCACCGCCAAGGCGCTCTGGGTGCCCATGCCGATCTTCAGCTGCATCAACCTGAAGCGCTGGAAGAGTCTGCCTGAGGAGCTCCAGTCGGCCATGCTCGAAGCCGACGAGGCCATTGTGGAACGCTTCTCCCGCCTCTACGAAGAGGAATGGGACCACATCGTCGCCGCCATGAAGGACGAGGGCTGTACGGTCACGGCGGCAAGCCGGGAGGACATCAGGCGTTTCGAAACGCTCCCCGTCTGGGAGGGCTTCCGGGAGGAGTGGGCCGCCGATGCGGCGAAAAGAGGCATCCCAGACCCGGAGGAGGTTCTGGAACAGATGGCAACCATCATCGCCGAGGAGCGTCGGCAGGAGAACTAGAGAGGGTTGAGGGCGGTCCCCGGGGCCGCCCTCAACAGGGAAAGGAGGACCACCGTGCGCATTGTCCACAGCATCAACCGGATACTCGCCGAGAGCAGCGGATGGCTGGTGACCGTCATCATGGTACTGCTTCTTTCCGACATTGCAGCCAGACTCTTTTTCAAGCCCCTCCAGGGGGTCAGCGAGCTGGCCGTCTTCGCACTGGTGGCCACGGTCTATCTGGGGCTCTCCCACTGTGAGGAACGGCATGGGCACGTCCGGGTGGAGATCCTTCTGACCAGGCTGTCGGAGCGGTGGCGGAGGAGACTGTCGCTCTGCACCCGCACCCTCTCGACCATGGTGCTCGCCATCCTGGTCTACTCGGCGGCGCAGAGCGCCCGGACAGCCTGGTCCACCGGGGAAGCGGTGGCCGGCACGGTGCCGCTGCCCGTGGCGCCCGTCAAGACGGTCATCCTGGCGGGGCTTGTCCTCTACCTCGTGCAGACAGCCCTGGGAAGCCAGAGCAACCGCTCCGGAGAGGGGGAAGGGGAATGATGGAACCGGTGACCGTAGGCCTCGGCGGGATCGCCGTCATGCTGGCGCTCCTGGTGACGGGCATCCCTATCGCCATCAACTTCTTCCTGGTGGGCTTCTCCGGTCTCGCCCTGCTCATCGGCTTCCAGGCGGCATCGGGCTTTCTCGGCGAAGCGCTCTACTACACCATCGCCTCGCCGACATTCTGCGCGCTGCCGCTCTTTATCCTCATGGGGGCCTTCGCCGCCCAGGGGGGATTCGCCGAAAAGGCCTACGAAGGCATCCACGACCTCGCCGCCCGCCTGCCGGGTTCGCTGGCCATCGCCACCACCTTCGGCTGCGCCGCCTTCGGTGCCGTCTCGGGCTCCTCGCTGGCCACGGCGGCCCTCTTCGGCAAGATCGTCCTCCCCGAGATGCTCCGCTACCGGTACAACAAGTCCTTCGCCCTGGGCAGCATCGCAGCGGCGGGGGGCTTTGCGGCCATGATCCCCCCAAGTGCGGGGTTCATCGTCTACGCCATCATCACGGGACAGTCGGTGGGCAAGCTCTTCATCGCCGGGATCCTCCCCGGTGTCCTGACCGCCGTCACCTTCTCGGCGGTCATCATCCTTCGCGTCCTCCGCAGGCCCGAGCTGGCGCCGCAGCTGCCCCCCGAAACCGGGGAGAAGCGCCAGGCCCCCACCAGGGCGGCCTCACTGGGGAAGATGTGGTCCATCGGCCTCATCGCGGCGATCGTTCTGGGCGGGATCTACACGGGGCTCTTCACACCCACCGAGGCGGCGGCCATCGGCGCCGCGCTGGCTTTGATTCTCGGGGCGGCGCAGGGCAAAATCCGGCGGTTCGCGCAGTTCCGGGAGGCCATGCGGGACTCGGCCCGCACCACCTCGATGGTCTTTCTCATCATGGTGGGCGCCCTCTTTTTCGGGAGGTTCCTGGCGCTCACCAGGGTACCCACCACCTTCTCCGAGATGGTCTCGGCGGCCAGTCTGCCGCCCTTTCTCATCCTCGCCGGCATCCTGCTGATCTGGTTCCTCCTGGGGATGATCGTCATCCCCACGGGGATCATGGCGCTCACGCTGCCGATCTTCTTCCCCGTCATCACCTCGCTGGGCTACGATCCGATCTGGTTCGGCGTGATCATCATCAAGCTGGGGGAGATCGCCGCCATCACCCCGCCGGTGGGATTGAACGTCTATACGCTGAAGGGCGTCGCCGGTGAAGGCACGACACTGGAAGAGGTCTTCTCCGGCGCCTGGCCCTTTGTGCTCTGCGAACTCTTCGTTCTGCTGCTGCTGGTGCTCTTCCCCCGGATCTCGCTCTTCCTCCCGGGGCTCATGTAGTGGGGCGGTCTCCCCTTCGGCAAGAAGAGCCTGGAGCAATTCGATGACCCCCATGGGATCGATGCCCCGGGGACAGACACCGGCGGTGCAGCCGTAGCACCACATGCAGGCCTCGGCCCGCATCCGGACCACCGACGACGCGGGACCGCCCCGGAGGAAGGCCAGGACATGGCGCTGCACCTCCACCGGCGGCACATCCCGCAGCGGGCCGCTGCGGACAGCAGGGCAGAGGGCCACGCAGCGGCCGCAGAGACGGCACCGCCGGAGCAAACGTTCCCGCACAAGCTGGAGTTCCGCCGGCAATGGCTGCATTCCTCCGCCCCCCTTTCGATGTCATTGCTCTGTTGGAATCTTTTTTACCCCATTGTTACGTTTGCCGTAGTATACGCGCTCCAACAGCAAAATGCAAATGTATGCAACCACAACAATGCCCCCAGGGTGCGACAAACCCCGGGGGCATTCGTTCTCCGGACACTGCCGCAGCGGTCAAGCGCGGCTGTCCGGCTCCCTTTCCCCTGACAGAAGCAGCATCCCGGCGAAGGAGGTGAGCGGGATGGTGGAAAGAAGACCCACCGTTCCGGCCACGCCGCGGCAGAGCTCCTGGGCGATCATGGGATCGTTGAGCAGCGAGAAGAAGCCGGTCCCCGAGGCGGCGATCAGAAGCGCCACCACCAGGGAGCTGCCGAAGTAGGCGAGGATCAGCGTGTTGATCATGCTGCCCAGGACATCGCGCCCCACATTCATTCCCGCCTGGAAGAGCCGGCCCCCGGGGATCTGCTCGTCGTAGGCGGCGAGCTCCGACATGGCCGAGGTGATGGAGATGGCCACGTCCAGAACGGCCCCGATGGCGCCGATGATCACCGAGGCGAGCAGCACCCCCCGCATGGAGAGCGCCGGGAGCGTGCCGGCCAGCAGCGCCCCCTCCTGGGAGCCGAGACCGTTGAGCTGCCAGAAGGCCACGGTGAACCACCCCACCAGGAAGGCCCCTACGGCACCCCCCACCGCCCCGGCGAAGGCCACGACCCAGCAGCGGCGCCGCCGGAGCACCACCACAATGGTCAGCGCCGCGATGGCGGCGACAGAGAGAAGGGCCACCAGCACCGGGGGCGTGCCGGCGAGCATGGCGGGGAGGCCCCAGCCGGCCAGCAGTCCCAGGGAGAGCAGCAGCCCCAGCAGGGCCCGGACACCGCTCCCGCCGGCTGCAAGACAGAGAAAGACGGCCACGGCCACCAGGAAGCCGATCACCTCGGGCAGACGGAAACGGTCGGAGAGGAAGTAGACCACCGTCCCGTCCTCGAAGCGGTTGGTGGAGAGCACGTAGAGCTTCCCCGGCTCCATCCGGAGGCGGCTCTCCTTGAGATGCTCCACCTCCACGGTGCGCTCACCGCCTTTGCCCTCGCCGGCGAGCACCGTCACCTCCATGTTCCGGGTCACCGTGGCCCACTCCCCCCGGGACTCCCTCTGCTCCCTGGGCGCCGAAACCCGGTGCAGCCGGACCAGCCAGGCGTCGTCCCGGTCCCACCGGGCGATGAAGACCGCCTCGGTCACCAGGCCGGCGGCGTAGCCGACGAGTACCGTAAAAAGAGCGACCAGGACAATGACCCCCAGGTTTCGCACGTCATCCACATCCCTTTCCCCGGCATGACAGGGCACCGGGAGAGCGACTCCCCCGGTGCCGTCACGAACAGGTTGATGTTCTCAGTATACACTACATCGGCGCACTGGAGAACAGACCGGCGCTACCGCCTGAGCAGGACCAGAGGCAGAAGCAGGAGCGCGAAGACAGCCGGCGCCGCAAACCCAACGGAGCAGCCTCCCCCGCCGCCGTCGGCACTGCCTGTGGGCACCACACCTGTAGGTGTCGCGGTCGGGGCAGCCGTCGGGCCGGACGTCGGCGCCACCGTGGGTGCGGGCGTCGGCGTGGGGCCCGAATGGCTGTCGGTGAAGGCCTTGAGGCAGACATTGGCGTTAGGGATCTCGGTCGTCAGATCCGTCCAGGTTGTCCCATCCAACGAGACGTAGCTCTGCCCCGCCGACGCCGTGGCGTTGCTGGTGTAACCGGTGATCGGGCGTTCCACAGCAATGGGGTAGGTGTACCCCGGCGTGGTGAGCTCCACCACGATGGAGAAGTTCTCGCCGCCGGCGACATAGACGGCGTTGCCGAGCGGAACGGTGACGTACCCCGTGCGGCCCAGTGTCCCGCCGGTCACCTCCCGCAGTGTCCCGTTGATGGGGTTGCCGGGGCTCGCCGGGAGATCGGTGTAGACATAGATGTTGTAGCTCGCCGGGTTGGACGTGGAGGCGCTGTTGCAGTAGAAGGAGACGGCCTTGATCTGTTCGCCGGCCGCCCCTTTGCCGCCGGCAGCCTCCTTGCCCGTTCCGGCCTGGAAGACATTGGCGAACCAGGCCGTTTCCGAGCTGTATCCGAAGGTATCGACCAGCCCCAGCGGGTCGTACTGGTAGTTGTAGTCGTAGTTGGTTGCGTCCTCCACGGCGTAGGCGACGCCGCTGTCGATCCCCTTGCTGTAGTAGGAGACGTAGAAATAGCCGCTGACGCCCCAGCCTGCGCCCCAGCTGTTGCGGACGATCCAGGCGCCGTCGTCGGGGGGCGTGGTGGCGAAGTTGCTCGCCGCGTAGCTGTCGTCCCAGCCGACGATGTTCACGGCGTGGTCGGAGATGCCGTTGCCCTGGTAGTAGAAGGAGCTGGTGGCGCTGTCCCAGACCGTGGCGTCACCCATGGCGGTCGAATAGACACCGATGCTGATGGCGCCGTAGTTCATCAGCGCATATTTGGCGTTCTCGATGTCGATGGCGGGGTACCTGGGCATCATCGGCGAAGCGGGATCCAGATGGAGATAGTAGGCGTTCTGTAGATGCTTCCGGATCGTCTCGCTCCCCGTGGGGTCGGCGCCGCCGTAGGGGACGGCGCTCTCCAGGACCGGTGCGTCCCAGCGCGCCAGGGTAGCGGCAGCTATCCAGTCGTCGCCGCCTGCATTCCGCCAGTCTCCGCCGCAGTCAAAGGCCGGGGAACCGTTGAAGGCCTGGTACCCCAGCTGCCACTCCGAGTAGTCCGCCGCACCCATGCCCTGTTTCAGCATGGAGGACTCGATGGAGGCCTGGGCGGCGAAGGTCCAGCACAGACCATAGGGGTTCTGGTCTTTGACGGGAGAGACCTCTCCCAGCGAACGGAGGTCGTACTGGGCCGGGGCTGTGTTGACCTGCTTGCGGGCGCTCCGTGGGACAAAGGACTTCCCCGCCAGATGGGAGAAATCCACCGGATGGGGGACATACCCCCGCGGCTCCAGGATCTGCCCGGTCCGCTTCGCCTCCTGCACCTGCTCCCGATAGGCCTCGAAGTCGGGGTTCAGCGGCGCCGACTGCAGCTCCGCCGCCCCCGCCGGCGCTCCCGCCGCCACCGCAAGAAGGACGGCCATCGCAATCAGCCCGGTCCACCGGGCATACCTGTTGGTGCTCTGCTGCATCCTCTCCACTCCCTTTCCACTCTCTACGTAGATTGATACCCCGGCTGCCGATCGTGCCGGGGAGACTGCCCACAGCATGGAATCACGATCCGCTGTACCACTCCGGTGCGTCGATGCCTTCCATCTCGGCGCCGTCAACAGGCGCCGAACGGAACCATTCGCCGTCCTTGTCCCGGTAGTAGAGATAGTCGCCGGGGGCGCTGCAGGGCGGGATCACCCGCCGGTACCAGACGCCCTGCCGGATCTCCAGACCGCCGTCGCCGTGGCGGTGCTTCCCCTGCTGGTCCGGCGCCAGACAGGCGGCGAAACGGCGCCCTTCGGGCAGGCCGGGGAACCAGCGCGGTGCGCTCACGGCCTTCAGCGGCGTGTCGGGGGCCACCACCTTGCGGTAGCATTTGCCCTCTTCGTCCACCAGCAGCACGCTGCCCAGACGCCTCGGTCCGGCGGGTACCAGCCGACGGGCCCAGACACCGCCGTAACGGCGCCAGGACTCCCAGGAAAAGACCAGTCCCTCGGGCATCCCTTCGGCGCTGCCGGAACTGAAGAGATTCGCGCCGCCGTCCATGGGACGGCCCGGCGCAGGGAACCACTTGGGGACCGCGGTGCGTCTCCAGGTGACATCGGGGACCACCGCTCTGGCGTAGACATAGCCGTCCAGCGCCACCACCGTCATCCGTCCCCTGGTCGCAAAAGCGGGGATGATCCGCCGCCCCCAGAGGCTGCCGTGCAGGTTGATCCACTCGCCCCACTGGAAGGACTGGCGGTTCTCGCCGGCGCTCTGGCCGAAGGTGCCTTTCGACTCCACGGCTCTGGCCTCCTCCGGACACCCTGCCAACACCGCACACACAAAAAGACCAACCATCACCACAAGCCACTTGCTTCGCGTTTTTTTCCATCCAAGCATAGATTTGCCTCCTTTCTTTGAGGGTGGTTGCTCAGCGTAATGCTTCAACTGGCAAAATCATAGCACAGATGGGCGGAGGGAAGAACAGAAACTGGAAGGATTTTTATCGAATCCGGAGAAAGGAGCAAGAGACACAACAAAGACGCGGCAGACGGCATGGGTTCCGCCGTCTGCCGCGGTGATCACGATGGACTCGGCGCGCAGGGTCTACGCCGTCTTCTCTTCGGGCTCCTCCTGCTGCGCGTCCAGCTCCCGGGCCGCGGAGACCGCCGGACAGGTTTTGCAGCTCGCCATGGTGGGGTTCCTGACGGTCTCGATCCGCAGCGCGCCGGTGGGGCATATGGCCACACAGTCCATGCAGCCGTAGCATTCCGGAGAGACGCTCAGGGTCTCACTCCCACCCTCTTCCTTAAGCTCCTTCGCCCGGGCGATCATGGGGTCCAGAAGCCGCTCGTCGAGGTCGCAGACGGTCTTGCATTTGCCGCAGCCGATGCACTTCTCGGTATCCATCACCACAGGGCTCTTCTTCCTGGCGATGGCCATGATGGAACCCAGCGTCCCGCCGGGGCAGACATGGGCGCAGAAGGACCGGGGCTCGAAGATCAGCGCCATCACGGCCGCCAGGGCGAGCATGAACTGACAGAACCGCAGAAAGAGGATCCCGTGGGCCTCGTAGGAGGCAAAGGCGACGGGCATCCCTTTGTGGATATTCACCAGCCAGACGATCCACCCGAAGTAGGCGAGCATCCCCGCCAGAAAGAGGCCCTGCAGCACCCGCCCCTTGTTGAGCCACCGCGGAAAGGGCACAAGCTGCAGGGAGATTCTGCTCCACAGCAGATCGATGAACCCGCCGTTGGGACAGAGCATACCGCACCATATCTTGCCGCGGAACATGGAGAGCAGACCGCCGATGGCGATCATCAGAACGCAGAACCACCACTGCTTCATGATAAACACGGCGACGATGAAAGCGATCACCAGCTGCGCCTGCAGCACGCTTCTGATGCCCTTCCAGGTCTTGAGATCAAGCTGGCCTTTGGAAGCCATTCCACATACCCCCTCACAGAGACGTACTCTCTATGAGAAGGATCCTACTATACCCCTCATGGGTATGTCAAGCCGCATCTCGCCGCCGAATGCAGAGCGGAGACAGGGAACGCGCTCCGGTTCGCAGCACCGCGAAGACGCGGCCGCACACCTCCCCCCGTTGCTTTGTCCACAGCCTCCCTGCGGGGTTCGCCGTCCGGGGCCCGGGAAGACCCCGATGGCGGAGACCCTGCCGTCCATTGCAGGTGCGATTCCCGCACGTGAACCGTCACCAGTACCGTTCGGGTGACGTGTGGGCAATGTCATGTTTGTCCATGTTTTGAGGAACGGTGGCCTATGGGTAATGTCGTATCTTCCCATGTCTTGGGGAACGGTGTGTAGCGCCGCATTCCTTTGATTTCGCAACAGTACATTGTAGTCGGGGGAGAGATGTGCTACCATGCTCTGCGGTCAATTGAGCTTTCGTTTATGGGAGATGATAGAATGGCTGAAAAATGGAAAGACGCACTGACCGACCAGCTCTGCAAGGCGATGTTGAGCCTGGAAAACGTGGACGAAGCCTACCAGTTCCTCTCCGACGTGGCGACGATCGGGGAGATCAAGGCGCTTGCACAGCGCCTGGAGGTAGCGCGGATGCTGCGGGAGAGCCACAACTACGCCACCATCGCCAAGGAGACCGGCGCCAGCACGGCAACCATCAGTCGGGTGAAAAAGTGCCTCGACTACGGGGCCGACGGGTACAAGGTCGTCCTCGACCGCCTGGCGGAGAACGCCTGACCCAGGTTCTGACCGTAAGGGCGCACGAAATCCCCGGGGATCCCCCGGGGATTTCGCCTTGCCGTGCTCCGACGGAGCGGAACCGGCCTCAAAACCGCTACGAAGAGGTCTCGGTAAAGATGTTTTCCGCCATATCGGCGATGGAGATACTGGCAAACCGTTTGCTGGCCTCCTCGGAGAGCTCGTCCAGGATACGGGCCAGTTCGCAGAAATCGAAGGGACAGCCGCGGATGGAGCATTCCGTCGGGTTCAACGGTCCCTCGATGGCCTCGTAGACCTGCTTCAGCGAGATCTCACCGGGGTCCTGGTTCAGCGAGAGACCACCCCTGGGCCCGCGGAAGGTCTTGATCAGATTGGCACTGATCAGAAGCTTCAGCACCTTCTCCATGTGGGGGAAGGAGCATCCGATCGCTTCGGCCAGAGCCTCGCGCTTCACCAGATCCTCTCCGGAATGCGCAAGGTAGACCATGGCGTGGATCCCCAGCGATGCTGCTTCGGATAGATTTACGATTCTCGACATGCCTGTACCCTCCCAACTCATTCTCGTTCGTCTTGCCCAACCCCGCGTTTCAGGCTCTTTTCCGGCATCCACCCTCCACCATTTAGGGTTCTTTTCTATCAAATGCCATAAACCAAACGTCTTGATTGTACACAATTTTTCACCAAGGCGCAACACCCATGCGGACAGGTATCAGCTATTCAGGCAACAAAAGGTGCGTTTATCGGCACACCGGCCTGTCCCGCACCATTCCCGATGCCACCGGCCAGGCCCGGTCGGTTATCCTCTGATTGTATTGATTATATCACGTTCTCCAGACAGCCGACAGGCATTTCACTGCCACGCTATCCCGTCACACACCCAGGAGACCAGCAGTCGGGCCAGCCCGACCCGCGAATGGATCAGGGTGTGTCCGTCGTCGAAGACATGCTCCTCGAGGGCCACCTCCGGGTTGGCCAGAAGCGCCGCGGCGAGCGGTTCGTGATGCCCCGCAAAGGGGCAGATCTCATCCCTGCGTCCGCCGCAGAGAAAGAAGGCCCCCTCCCGGGCGCCCCGGGCACGCTCCACCAGATCCCAGGCATCCGCATTGTCCATGATCTCCCGGAGCAATGTCGGCGCATCCGTCCCATGCAGAGGAAGCAGCTTGTCCTCGATAAACCCCAGATAGGAGGCCCGGAACGCGGCGTCCTCCCGGGCCCTCCTGCCCAGTACGCCGAAGTTGGCGGGGGTGATGCCGGCCGCAGCCGGGAAGAGATCCGGTTCGCTCCCCACCAGGAGACTGAGGAACCCCCCCATGCTGTGGCCCACGGGGAAAAGCCGGTCGGTGTCGATCCGGTGAGCCCAGGGCGCGCCGGGTTCCAGAAGGAAGCGCCGTGCCGCCCGGACATCCTCGGCGCAGTGGGAGAGGGAGAAGCTCCCTCCGGTCCCCCAGCTGCCGCGGTAGTGGAAATAGAGCACGTTGACGCCCCCCCGGCAGAGGGCGTGGGCGAGATCGAGGTTCCGTTCGTAGCCGGGGAAGCCGTGGAGCAGAAGCGCCGTCGGATGGGGCCCCGCCCCGGCGGCGAGATAGAACGTTCCGGGCACGGTCACGCCGTTGCTTTCAAAGGGGCAGGGGACCACATCCATGGGATACGCCTCGTCGCGCTCCTTCGGGTCGGCGGTGAGCCAGTCCTCTCTGTCTTCCATGTATGGACCTCCTTCGTTCTGTCGAGGACGACAGCCTGAAATCGTATACCACGGACACGATCACGAATAGTATAACAAATAAATCCCTTCCATTTCAGCGCCCCGCCGCCCGCAGCATCCGATCTGCAGCCTCCACGAGGCCGGCTCGGCAACAGGCCGTCCGGAGACGCTCGAAACCCGCCCCCTCGTCCCCGGGGATGTTGCTGTACAATATGCAGAAGGCCACCCTTCGGCGACCGAGAAGTTTGTTTTGCTCATCTTAGGGCTTCGCCGCCGCACTGACAATCACGGAGCGCAGGCCGGAAGGCAAGAGGTACCTGCGCGTACTCTACATGGAAAGGGGCTGCACGATGCCGGAAGAATCCACAACCGAGACATCGCTGTACAGGGCCTGGCGCCGGTACAGCGACGACAACCGACTGGAAGGGATCAACGAGGATCTCAAAGGTTTTCTCTCGCTCTGCAAGACCGAACGGGAGGCAACGGGCTGGCTGGAGGAGGATCTGCGTTCGCGGGGAGGGATCCCCGTGGAGGAGGCGGAAGGCCTGAGGGCCGGCGACCGCGTCTTTCTGAACTGGAAAGGAAGGGCCTTCGCCGCCGCACGGATCGGCTCCGCCCGCCCCGAGGAGGGCGTACGCATCATCGGCTCCCACATCGACTCGCCGCGGATCGACATCAAGCCGCAGCCCCTCTACGAGGAGTCGGGGCTGGCCATGCTGGACTGCGTCTACTACGGGGGGATCAAGCAGTACCAGTGGACCAATGTCCCTCTGGCGCTCCACGGACGGATCCATCCGCCGGGACACCCTTCGCAGGATCTAGTGATCGGCGAGGATGAGGGAGAGCCGGTCTTTCTGCTGCCCGACCTGGCACCCCATCTGGACCGGGAGATGGACAAACGCAAGGCCTCGGAGACGGTGCTCGGCGAACACCTCGACGCCGTGGCCGGGAACCGACCGCTCAAGGGGAAGGACAGCGAGAAGGATGCGGTGAAACGGCAGATCCTCCAGTATCTCGACGCCAAGTGGAACCTCTCGGAGCGCGACTTCCCCAGCGCCGATCTCTGTCTCGTGCCGGCGGGCCAGGCCCGCGACGCAGGGCTGGACAGGGGCATGGTCAGCTCCTACGGCATCGACGACCGCGCCTGCGCCTACCTCTCCTACCGGGCCTTCACCGATTTGCAGGGCGCCGCACCCACAGCGGTCTATCTGGCCTTCGACAGGGAGGAGATCGGGAGCGAGGGCCTCGCCTCGGCCCAGAGCCCGCTGCTGGAGGAGTTCCTTCTGGAGCTGCTCCACCACCTGAAACGGCCCACGGACCAGCGGACGCTCAAACGCTGTCTCAGCCGTTCCGAGGCGCTGAGCACCGATGTGACGGAGGCCTCCAACCCGATGTACAAGGAGGTCTTCGACCCCCGGCAGGCACCGCTCTGCGGCGGCGGAATCGCGTTGATGAAGTACTCCGGCGGCCGGGGAAAAGGCGGGGCCAGCGAGGCCGACGGGGCCTTCGTCAGCCGCGTGCAGCGCCGCTTCGACAGGGAG
>JAIPGA010000014.1 GCA_021736445.1 Synergistales bacterium
CTTCCAGGTGTTCGGTGGCTTCCGCTACGAAATCGTGCAGGAATTCCTCGTCCATGGCGCTCTCCTCGGCGGATGCCGATCCGTTGATGATCCCGTTGACGAGGTTGCCGTTCTGTTCGTCGCTCACACATTCACCTCCTTCCTGTCGATCAATGATGTCTGGTATGCCCCTTCGGCCCCCTTCTGCCCACCCCGCGCCGTATAGCTTTCCCCTCGGAGACGGGTTGCTGTCTCCAGGTCCTCCCTCCCTGTACAGACTCGGCCTCCGGAAGACTGCCGGGGTATGCCGTATCCCTGGAACCGGAAAGGTCGGGGAACAAAAGACACAAGACAGAGCCCATACCGGCGCACTGCATCTCGTCTCATCCTGTCGGGGACAAAAGACCTGATTCTCCTGAACTCCAGGTGCCAACGGAAAACATGATAGTGGATTCCCGGCAGAGGTGCAATAGGTTTGTTTTAACTATTCACACCATGCACATAATCACAAGCCCGGGAGGGCAGCCAATACTTTCGTAAATATGCGCACCAACAAAACAGACGATGGTATGCCATGGCATGCTGCAGCAAAGCCCCTGCATCGCTGCCGGGCGCGCAAAAAGGTAGGGTCGCTCCCGGAGGAGGCCCTACCTGTGGTGCAGGGGGTACGCAAAAAACACGGTACAAGCTGGAACGGCTCCCTATCTGAACAGGAGATTCGGCAGCCACATCACCAGCTGCGGGAAGATGATGCACAGGGTCAGACAGATCAGCTGGGTGATGACAAAGGGCGTGATGGAACGGTAGATATCCGTCATGGTCAGCCCCTTGGGAGCGATTCCCTTCATCATGAACAGCATGGTGCCGAAGGGCGGCGTCAGGTAGCCGGTCTGGGTGTTGACGGCGTAGAGCACGCCGAGCCAGAGGGGATCGAAGCCGTACATGGGGAGCAGCGGCAGCAGAATGGGGAGGGTGATCATCAGGATGCTCCATGCATCGATCACCAGCCCCAGGAGGAACCAGACCACCTGGATGGCGATCAGCATGGTCCACCAGCCGATCTCGTACTTCTCCACCAGACCGGTCACCATCCTCGAGGCTCCCAGCCCCATGTAGACGGCGGCGAAGGCCTGGGCGGAAAAGAGGATCCACATCATGAAGCCCTGGACCTTGATTGTGGCGTTGGCGGCGTCCTTGATCAGCTGCCAGTTCAGGCGACGATGGAGGGCGCTGCAGATGAAGGCGCCGAAGGCACCCACGGCGGCCGCCTCGGTGGGGGTGGCGATCCCCGTATAGATCGACCCAAGCACCGAGGTGATCAGAACAAAGGGAAGGATGACCCCCTTGAGGGAGGAGATCTTGGCATCCCAGTCGGCCCTCTCTTCGGCGGGAAGGGGAGGCCCGAGGTTGGGGTTGCGGTAGCACTTGATCAGTATGTACCCGATGATCAGGGAGGAGCAGAGCAGCCCGGCGCTCATCCCCCCGGCGAAGAGCTCGCCGATGGAGACCTGGGCGATGGTTCCGTAGAGGACCAGCGCGATGCTGGGCGGAATGAGCGGTCCCAGCACACCGCCGGCCAGGATCGAACCCGTGGCCAGCCTCTTGTCGTAGCCACGCTTCAGCATGGCGGGGAGGGCCATGACGCCCATGACGACCACACCGGTGGAGGCGATCCCAGACATGGCGGCGATCAGGGTGCAGGCGATCACCGTCCCCACCGCCAGCCCGCCCCGGAGGGAACCCATCCAGCGGTACATCATCTCGTAGAGATCCTCGGCCACACCGGAACGTTCGAGCACCGTCGCCATCAGTACAAAGAGCGGGGCGGCGACCAGTGTCGTGGTGGACATCATGGAGAAGGTCCGGGCCACGATGATAAAGAGCGATTCGGGACCCCAGAATATAGCGGTAAAAACAGTGCCCAGTCCTCCAAGCACAAATGCCACAGGCAACCCCAGGGCCAGCAGAAGGAACATGCTTCCAAACAGATAGATCGAAATAAGCCCTATATCCATAACTTCACCTCATTCACCGATCGCACTGGTGCCGGCGTCGGTGTCGGTCTTGGTGACAAGCTCGCGGCCGGTCACGGCGGCGTAGAGGTCCCTGATGGTTTTGGTGGTGCCCTGAAGCAGAACAAGCGCAGCCGCCAGGGGTATCGTCAGCTTGACCGGCCAGAGCGGGGGACCCCATGTGCTGTTGGAGTACTCCAGCACCGACAGACTGTCCCAGGCCCAGGGAATGCCTTGCCACAACAGCGTTCCCACAAAGGCGTAGAACATCGTCCAGGTACAGAGATCGACAATGGCTCTGGCCCTCGTCCGGAAGAACTGGTAGAAGACCTCCACGTTGACAAAGGCCTTCCACCGGAGGGCGTAGGCCCCTCCTATGACGAAGTGGGCGCCGAAGAGCATGCAGGAGGTCTCGTGGGCCCAGATCGTGGGGCTGTCGAAGACATACCGCATCATCACCTCGAACACCAGAACGAGCATGATCGGGTAGACCAGGAACCCCACGATCCTGCCCACCCAGTCGTTCATGTTGTCAACAAAGTCTACATAACCTATTATGAATTTCAATCACGTCACCTCACCCGATGCCTGCCTGTCGATAACGAAAGAGCGCCCCTTCCGCAAAAGGGGCACCCTCCCGCTCTTCAGGAGCTACTGGTCGGAATCGATATAGCCGTAATCCCTCATGAACTGCTTGACGATCCTGATCCCCTCGACAACCCGGGGGTCCTTGGGACCGATATCCTCGGAGACCCGCTCCAGATAGGGCAGGGAGAACTCCTGGGTGATCGTCTTCACATCTTCCTCTCCCCATTCGATGTACTCGGTGCCCCACTCGGGGAAGGACTTGTTGAACATCTCGCGTCTCTGCCGGGAACAGACGTCGGCAAAATCCTGGTTGAAGGCCAGGGCCGCCGTCTCCACGATCGCCTGGAGATCCGGGGGCAGCTCGTCCCAGGCCTTCTGCGACACCCAGAGCTCCATGCCCTGCGGCACCTGCCAGGCCGGACCGATGAAGTAGGGGCAGACCTCGTAGAGCTTCAGGTCGCGGTAGAGCCACCAGGCCGTTCCGCTGCCGTCCAGTGTGCCCGTGGCGATGGCCATGTAGGTCTCGGGGTGGGGCAGCATGACCGGCGCCGCACCGAAGTGCTCCATGGTGTCCGACATGGCGCCGAAGAAACGCACCTTGAAGCCTTCCAGGTCTTCGACACCGTAGAGCGGCTCCTTGCTCCAGAAGTAGGTGTTCCCCACACTGTGGGTACCCAGGAAATGGATGCCTTCCTCGGCCAGGCCTTCTCCGATCAGCCTGTCGATTCCCCGGTGGTGGTAGAGCTCGTTGAACTCCTCGGTGGAACGGGTGACGAAGGGAGGCAGGTTACCCGCCTGCAGCCACCCCACGGGGAGCGAGCCCCTCCAGAAGAGGGAACTGGTGTTGGCGATCTGGATCATGTTATGCTGCAAAGCGGGGAAGACCTCCTGGTAGTCTACCAGCTCTCCCGCGTAGTGCAGGGTGATATCCAGACGCCCGTCGGACATCTCGCGGATCCTCTCGATAAAGGGAGGGATCACATATTCGGTGGCAAGGGCTCCGGGGGGATGGTGGCTCTGGAATTTCCAGTGGTATACCTTCTTGTCGTCCGCCGAGGCCTGCGGGGGCGCACCCAGCACAAGCAGGCCGACAGCTACGAAAACGATCAGGACCAATGCAGCCAGATTTCTCGTCTTCAACAAAACCGCCTCCTTCAGATCATGAACTCGGACTCTCTCCCACACGCCACTGGTTGTATGGGCATCACCTCCCCGCATTCCGGTTCGGGACAACCGGGGACGACGCGGCAAAGGGGCCGCCGGTATCTTTCTCCAGTCACCCCGCCATCACATCCGTACAGAACCAAAAAACAGCTTGCCGACAGTCTATAGGACACGCCACATCGGGTCAACACTTTGGAATGTCAAGGCACCAGGGTACTGGAACCACGGAAACCGAAGAGGACGCACCGGTCCCGCTCAGCCTCGCACGGGCTGCCGGGCGACGAAGATCTGCTCGTAGACGAGGATGACGCCGGTGGTCACCGTGGTGAGGATGATGGCCAGGGCGTCGGCGGCATTGATGTCGGCGGCCACCTCGGAGACATGGGTATAGATGACCAGAGGAAGGATCTTGACGCCTGTGCCCGTAAGGGCGAAGGCGGTACCGAAGGCCCCCATGCTCACCGCAAAGAGCAGGGAGGAACCGGCCAGTACCGACGGCGCCAGCATGGGCAGCAGCACCTTGAAAAACACCGTAGCCGGACGGGCGCCGAGGCTCGACGCCGCCTCCACCTGCGACCAGTCGGCGTTGGACCAGGCGGCCACCATGGTGAGGATCATCCGGGGGATCAGAAAGTAGAGGTAGGCCACCACAAGGCCCCGCCAGGTAAAGAGGAACTCCGAGAACTCCAGGGGATTGATGCCGAAGAAACGCTGCATGAGCAGCGTGAAGAAGCCGCTGGTCCCCAGCAGGATGATAAAGGAAAAGCCCACGATGAGCCCGCTGAAGGTCAGCGGCACCGCCGTCAGCGCCAGCGAAAAGGAGCGGACGCCGCCTCTGGTCTTGTGGATGGCGTAGGAAACCGGCACACCCAGCAAGGTCCCCAGAAAGGCGGTGCTCAGGGAGAGGATCAGACTGGTGGCCAGCGACTCCCGGTAGAGATTGCGGAAGATGAGCAGCGAGTAGTTGCCGAGGGAGAGCCTGCCGTCGACCCACAGGCTCTCCCACAGCACCAGGGCAAGGGGCCAGACCAGGAAGAGCAGGATCAGCGCTCCCAGCGGAAGCAAAAGTAGATAGGTCAGCCCCCTGCGTTCCATGATTCCCTAGTCCTCTCCCAGCACCTTGCTGCCCCACATCCGGGCGGCCTCTTCCTGCACGGACTGCGCCTTGATCCAGTCCACATCCTGGGCGCGGTCATAGTCCGAGGCGGGCAGAAACTTGCCGGCCACCTCTTCGGGCAGCTCCACACCCGGCACGGAGGGCCGGACGAAGCCCTTGGCGAAGATCCCCTGCCCCTTGTCGGTCATGATGAAGTTCAGCCAGAGCTTGGCCGTATTGGGGTGCGGGGCGCCTTCCACCATGCTGATGGCGTAGGGAGCGGTGATGGTGCCCTCTTCGGGGATCACCAGGTCCACGGCGTCGCCGAGACCGGCGATGTACTTGGCACGGTAGCCGTTCCAGTCGTAGGTGATCCAGACCGGGATCTCCCCCTTGACGAACTTGTCAAAGGGCGTGGTCTTCTCGATAAGCCGCACGTTGCCGGCCTGCTGCAGCTCGGCAAGGTAGTCGATGCCCGGGCTCATGTCGTCCAGATCGCCGCCGTGGGCGTAGGTGGTGGCGATGGTCAGGGCGTAGCCGATCCCCGTGGTTCTGGGATCCAGATAGACAACGGACTTCCTGAAGCGCTTGTCGAGGAGTTCCTCCCAGGACGTGGGGGTCTCGGAGACCAGGCGCTTGTTGATCACGAAGACCACCGTGCCCTTGTGGATGGAGAACCACTTGCCCTCGGGATGGCGGATCATCTCGGGCAGCCTCTCGAAGTTCACCGGCTTGAAGGGCGCCGTCAGCCCCTTCTCGGCGGCCAGTGCGCCGAAGGGCATGAAGTAGTAGGCCGTGTCGGCCTGAGGGTTGTTGCTCTCCTTCTCCAGACGGACCACCGTCGCGCCGCTGCCCAGATCGTTGTAGTTGATCTGGATGCCGTACCGCTCGGTGAAGGCGTCGAACTGCCCCTGCCAGTTGGCCCAGGTGGGTCCCGTATCGTAGCTGTTCAGACCGCCCTCTTCCCTGGCCTTCTCCCAGAGCTCGCGCTCGCCGGGATAGAGCTCCTCGTCAAAGGCCACCGCAACAGCCGTCAGGGCAAAAACCAGCCCGACAGCAAGCACCAGAACCTTCCACGCACTCAATCGCATTGCCATCAACCTCCTCTGTGTGATCGGCGCTCGCAGCGCCGGTATTCCCGCTACAGGTCTTCCTTCGACAGGGGCACCAGCCTCCCGTCGGCGGCGTCGAAACGGACGCAGAGCGGATCGCCGGGGGTGAAACGCCGCTCTTCGGCATTGAGCAGATCCACAATCATCCGCTGATCCTCCACATCCAGCGCCAGGCGCAGCAGCGGACCCAGAAAGACCTGGCCGGCCACCACACCCTTGAGCACATTCACCGCTCCCTCATCCCCGCAGTGGGGTTCCAGACGTTCCGGCCTGATGGAGAGCAGACAGGGCCCCCTCTGCACCGTGGTATCCTCCACCTGGAGTTCCCGGCCGCGCCATCGGACCCGACCGGGACCGACCGCCTCCGCCTCCAGCAGATTGTTGACCCCCACGAAATCGGCCACAAAGGCGCTCTGCGGCCGTGAGTAGATCTCCCAGGGGCTCCCCACCTGGGCGATGCGTCCCTGCTCCATCAGCGCCACCCGGTCGGAGATGGAGAGGGCCTCCTCCTGGTCGTGGGTCACATAGATGGTGGTGATGCCGCTCTCCCGCTGGATCCGTTTGATCTCGAAACGGAGGTTGTTGCGCACCTTGGCATCCAGGGCGGAGAGCGGCTCGTCCAGAAGAAGCACCTCCGGATCGATGGCCAGCGCCCGGGCCAGGGCCACCCGCTGCTGCTGTCCGCCGGAGAGCTCCCTGGGGGAGAAGGCGCCACGGTCGCCGAGGCCCACCAGTGCAAGATATTCGTCGGCACGCTGCCGGACCTCGTCTTCGGCCATCTTTCGCACCCGCAGACCGAAGGCCACGTTGTCGTAGGCCGTCATGTTGGGGAAGAGGGCGTAGTTCTGGAAGACGATGCCCACCTTCCGGTCGCGGACCTTCACACCCCACATGGAACGGCCGCCGATGGCGATCTCGCCGCTGTCGGGGGTGATGAAACCGGCGATGAGACGGAGCGTGGTGGTCTTGCCGCAGCCCGACGGCCCCACGATGGAGAGGAATTCACCGTCCTCCGCGGAGAGGGAGAAGGCCTCCACGGCCTTGACGTTGCCAAAGGAGCGGGAGACATCCCTCAGCACCACGCTCACCGTTCGGCCCTCTTCCGCAGCAGCTCCACGACAGCCTCCGCCGCCTCCTCGGGGCTCTCCACAGCGGTCAGGGGCACGGGATCACCCTGCTCGTCCCGGACCTGGAATGTCTTGTAGGCCACGATCGGTTTGCCCGCCCGGAGGGCGAAGGCGATCTCCGAAAGCGTCCCGAAGCCGCCGTCCAGGGCCGCCACCACCTGTCCGGCAGTGGCGACAGCGAGGTTCCTGGCTTCACCCAGGCCTGTCACGATAGGCAGGGAGACCCAGGGATTGGCCTCCTCCAGCGAATGGGGCAGCAGGCCGACGGAAAAGCCGCCTCCCTCGGCGACGCCCCGGCAGACACCTTCCATCACGCCCCCCCTGCCGCCGCAGACGACGGTGATCCCCTGTTCCGCCAGGAGGCGGCCCAGTGTACGGGCCGCTTCGTAGAGCTCCTCCGAAGGCGTGGAGGAGCCGATCACGCTGACCACAGGGGGGCGAACATTTGCATCCGTCATGAGGTACCTCCTCCCAGAACCGCCTGTGTGCCTCCGGTGCCGAAGAGGCGGCCCAACAGGATCACGCCGAGCAGCGTGAAGAGACTCATGGTCACCAGCACCATCGTGGCGGCGCAGGCAAAGCCTGTCCCCACGTAGAACGCCTGGTAGAGCACCACCGGATAGGTCTGGCTGGCCGAACTGGTCACCATCACGGCCAGCTGGAACTCGCCCAGCGACATGGCGAAGGTCATCAGCGCCCCCGAGGTGAGGCCGGGCAGCAGGTTGGGGAGCAGCACCTTCCGGGCCATGAAGAGCGGCCCCGCACCGAGCGAAAGCCCCGCCTCCTCCAGACGCTGCCAGCCGATCATCTCGATGTTGGCCATCAAGGGGCGCACCATGAAAGGCAGTGTGTAGACGGCGTGGGCGCCCAGCAGCAGCTGCCAGGTACCCACAAGGGAAAAGAAATCCCAGTTGTAGGCCTGCACCAGACCGAGCCCCATCACCACCGGCGGCACGGCGATGGGGAGCAGGACCAGGAAATTCATCAGGGAATGGAGCCGGCGCTTGCCCAGCACGTGGACGGCGTAGACAGCGGGGATGGCCACGGCGGCGTTGACCAGCACGGCCAGGGAGGCCACCAGAAGACTCGTCAGGATGGCCTTGTAGTACATGGCCTGGGAGAAGACCTTGGCGTACCACTCCCAGGTGAAGCCCTCGGGAAGAAGCGTCCCGAACCAGCGCTCGCCCACCGAACCCACTGCAAGCAGCGCAATGGGCGCCACCACATAGGCGAAATAGAGCAATCCGCCTGCAGCGAGTGCGGTTTTCCGAACCATGGCGGGCACCTTCTTCCTCCGGAATTTTTACAGCGGGAACACAGGGAGTACAGAGGGGAGTGTTGCCTTCACTGTAAAGTGTACACACCACCCCCTCCGTGGTCAATCCTGCAACACGTTCATGGAGGTTACAGTCCCGCTACAATCCTGCCACCCGACGCCGGGCAAGCACAGCTCCGGCGGGCGGCATCACCCCGCGAGCCGGCGGACGGCACCCTCCAGCAGCTCCGCGCCCTTGGCGACCTTGTCGTAGTCGGTCCACTCCTCGGGGCAGTGGCTCTTGCCGCTGCGGCTGGGGACAAAGAGCATCCCCATGGGGGCGACGGCGGCCATCACCATGGCGTCGTGGCCGGCGCCGCTGGGCATGACATGGGCGGAGATGCCCTTCTCCCTGGCCACATCCTGGAAGGTGCGGATGATCTGCGAGTCCACCTGCACCGGCTGGACGGTAAGCCGGTGTTCCAGGGACCACTCCAGACCGGCATGGTGGCAGACCTCGTCCAGGGTGCGCTCGATCTCCCCGTTGATATGCTCGATCACGTCCTCCTGGCTGCAGCGAAGGTCCACGGTGAAGCGCACCTCGCCGGGGATGATGTTGAAGGCCCCGGGCTCTGCGGTGAGCATGCCCACCGTGGCCACGGCGCCGTGCCCGGCGTTGCGGGCGATCCCGTCGATGGCGGCCACCACCCTGCTCGCCCCGACCAGCGGATCCCTGCGGTAGTCCATGGGCGTGGTGCCGGCGTGGTCGCTCCGGCCTCTGACGGTCACGTTGAGGATCCGGATCCCCACGATGGAATCCACGATCCCCGCGTCGAAACCCTCCTCTTCCAGCACCGGCCCCTGCTCGATGTGCAGCTCCAGAAAGGCCTTGATGCTCCCCGGCTTCCGGGCCGCCTCGGGAACCCTGGCGGGATCGATGCCGAATTCCTGCAGCGCCCGGGCCTTGGTGACGCCATGGGCGTCGGTGTTTTCCTCCACTTCCTTCCGGGTCACCTTCCCCGCCATGGCCCGGCTTCCCCAGAGACCGGAGCCGAAGCGGCCGCCCTCTTCCTCGGTCATCACCACCATCTCCAGGGGATGTTCCGTTTCGATCCCTTCCGTATGGAAGTGACGCATCGCCTCCAGGGCGGCGACGATCCCCGCGGTCCCGTCGAAGGCCCCGCCGTGGACCACCGAATCGATGTGGGAGCCGAACAGCACCGGCGGGGCATCGTCCCGCCTTCCCCTCCGCCGGCCGAAGATGTTGCCCGCCGTGTCCTGGGAGACCTCAAGGCCCGCTGCTTCCATCTCGCCCTTCAGATAGCCCCGGGCCTTGATCTCCTCGGGGGTGAAGGCAAGCCTGGTGATCCCCTCCCCCGGCGTGGCGGTGCACCCCGCCAGGGTCTCCAGATCCTTCCGTATCCTCTCGACATCCATCATTGTCCGCGCCTCCCTACTGTCCTCTGGTGAGGTAGTTGTACGCAAAGCCCGAGAGCAGCGCCACGCCGCCCGGGAGCGCGTCGTCGTCCACGTTGAACCGCGGGTGGTGGTGGGCGACGTCGGTGCCCTTCCCGGGGTTCCGGCAGCCTACGAAGAAGAAGGTGCCGGGGATCTTCTCCTGGTAGAAGCTGAAGTCCTCGGAGACCATCACCAGCGGCGTCTCCTCCACGTTCTCCGCGCCGAGCATGGCCTCGCCGGTCTCCCTGACGATGTCCGTGGTGTGCTTTTCGTTGATCACCGGCGAGACAAAGGGCGTCAGCTCAAGCTCCCCTTCGCAGCGCAGGGCGGCGCAGATGCCGTCGAGGATGCGCTGCGAGATATTGGGGAGTGCGGCCCGGCGTCCGGGGTCGAAGGCACGGTAGTTGCCGATGATCTCCGCCTCCTCGGGGATCACGTTGAAGGCCGACCCGGCGTGCATGCTGCCGATGCTCACCACCACCGTCTCCAGGGGGTCCACCTCGCGGCTGACCACCGTCTGGAGGGTGGAGACGAAGTTGCTGGCCGCGATGGTGGGATCCACGGCGAGGTGGGGCATGGCGCCGTGGCCGCCGGCGCCCCTGATGTTCACCTGCCACTTGTCGCAGGAGGCCATGGTGGGGCCGTACCGGTAGGCCATCTTCCCCGTCTCCAGGGGCGACCAGATATGACACCCGGCGATGGCGTCCACACCGTCCAGCACGCCCTCGCGGGTCATGTAGTCGGCGCCGGATTCGATGCCGTACTCCTCGGCGGGCTGGAAGATGATCCGCACCCGGCCGGGGAGGTCGTCTTTCACCCTGGCGAGGTTCTTCGCCGCCGTGAGGAGCATGGAGATGTGGGAGTCGTGGCCGCAGGCGTGCATGACGCCGTCGTTCTGCGACCGGTAGGGCAGGTCGTTCTGCTCCTGCACGGGCAGGGCGTCCATATCGGCCCGCAGCGCCACGCATCTGCCTTCCTTGCCGACGTTCAGATCGGCCGCCACGCCGCTTTCCGTCCCCTTGGCGCCGGTGCGGATGTTCTCGTAGCCGAAGTCGCCGAGCATCTCCGCCACCGTTCTGCTGGTTTCGATCTCCTTCCAGGAGAGCTCGGGGTGGCTGTGGAAGTGGTGCCGCAGCCGGATGGTCTCCTGGTGCTCCTCCTGGGCCATCCGCTTGAGATCACTGAGTTGCAGCATGGATATCTCCTTTCCGTCCGTTACAGCAGCTTCACGAAGAAGCCGGCCAGGACCACCGAGACGATGGTGACCGTGGCGAACCCGCCGACGATCATCTTGGGCAGCATCTGGTCCATGAGGAACTTGTTCTCCTCCGGGCTCTCGGCCAGGGCCTTGGCCGCCTCCTCGGTGAGGATGTAGTTGTAGGGAAACCCGTAGAGCCCGGTGAGGGCCACGGCGAAGGACATCTCCCTGGTGAAGCCCAGCGCCTTCCCCACTGCCATGGAGAGCAGCGCCATCCCCGACACGCCGAGGACGATGCTGCCCGCCAGAGCGGGGATGATGGACATGAGGCCCTCCGGGGTGGCCAGGGCCAGTTTGCTGAACAGAAAGGCCGTCAGCCCCAGCATCAGATAGCCGAAGGAGCCCGCCTTGTTCATGGGCTTGCGTTCCAGAAAGCCCAGCTCCGAGAAGACCACGCCCAGCAGCAGGCAGAGCACCCACTTGGAGACCGCGCCGCCGGTGGCCTTCTCCAGCAGCACGGCGATGTAGGCGATGACGGCCATCTTGGCCAGCATGACAAAGATGGTCTGGTAGCGCTCGGGGAAATTGGGAACGATCTGGAACCGCCCCTTCCTGCCCGAAGGGTTCTCCTCGGGCATGAGCGCCTCCAGCTCGGCCACCTTCTCCCTGTCGGTGCGGTAGATATGCCGCAGCCGCTTGCCTTCCTTCTTCAGCGCCAGGGCGGTGAGCGGATAGCCCACGAATCCCTGGATCACGTACATGATGATGGCCAGCACCGCCAGGTCCGCCAGACCCCTGGCCTCGGCGGCGCCGTTCATGATCATGGCCGCCACGATGCCACCCGTCAGCGGCGGGGTGGCCACCACCATGGTCTCCCATCCCCAGACCAGCGCCCCGACGGTGAGCAGCAGCGCGCAGATCCCCACGGTTCCGCTGAGGGCGATGACCACTGTTCTCCACTGGGCCAGCAGCTCCTTAAGGCTCATCAGTGCGCCCATGTGGACCAGCAGGAGGTACATGGCCATGTAGGCCAGCGGCGAGGCCAGCCCCGCCGTCTCCACGAAATCCTGGGGGATGCCGGGGATGATCCCCCAGTAGGCCGCCAGGAAGAGACAGGCCATCACGAAGACCGACGGCACGAAGGCCCGTGTCTTGGCGGAGACGATATCACCAATCGCAAAGAAAACCGTTACGACAATAAATGCCACAAGAAAATCCATCTTCTCTTCACCCCTTTTTCTCTCGTGTTCTCGCTCGCCGCCCGGTGCTGGGCATCCGTCACCGTTCCCGTACCAGCGCCGGGTGCTCGCCTCCCTGTCGCCGGCATCCCCCCTCACTCCACTCTCCTGCATTCCAATGTCATAATGGACTGCAAACGCCATACTGGATCCACAGCTGGATGCTATGGTATTCCAATGAGAGCATAGGCGCAATCACCCGGAGAGGATTCGCCCCCGGAGTCCGCGCTCCCTGTATCGCCAAAACCCCCGTATTCTCCCTGATGGAGGAGACGGGGGTTTGGCTGATCTGTGCTAGAATACAGTCAATTCTCAGCTTCGTGCCGAGACAGCACTGCGCGTAGCCCAAACAGAAGAAGTGATGCCAGTGGATGCCGGTGCGGGCATGCCAGGCGGCCCTGGTGGGAGACACTCAGGGCGTATGGTTCGGCTGTCCGAAACCGAAAAAGAGAGAGGAGAGATCTGCGATGCAGCAACAGGCGGCTGTGCTCGGCAGAGAGGGTCTGCGGCCCGCCGTCTTCGGGGCGGCGATCTCCGCCGCACTGGCGGGGCTGCTCTTCGGCCTGGACGTGGGGGTGATCTCCGGGGCGCTGCCCTTCATCCGGGAGACCTTCCAGACCACCACCTTCCAGGAGGAGGTCATCGTCAGCGGGCTGCTCTGGGGGGCCTGCGCCGGGGCGATGGCCAGCGGCAGGCTCTCCCGGAGGATCGGGCGGAAGTACGCACTGCTTGCGGCGGCGGCGCTCTTCGCCGCAGGGGCGCTGGGCTGTTCGCTGGCCCCCTCGGTGGAGGTGCTCATCGCGCTCCGGGTGCTGCTGGGGCTCGCCGTGGGGGTCGCCTCCTTCGCAGCGCCGCTCTACCTCTCGGAGATGGCGCCCAAGGGGGTGCGCGGCGGCATGATCTCCATGTATCAGCTGTTCATCACCGCCGGGATCCTCCTGGCCTTCACCAGCGACACCGTCTTCGCCGGCTACTTCCGGATGCCTCCGGAGGCCGGAGAGTGGCTGCTGCGCCACCTCCACCGCTGGCCGCAGGTCACGGAGGCCATCGGTGCGCGGGGGCGGCCACTGGCGGCTCATGCTGGGGGTGACGGCCATCCCGGCGGGGCTGATGTTCGCGGCCATCTCCTTTCTGCCCAGAAGCCCCCGCTGGCTCGCCCTCCGGGGACGCACCGCCGAAGCCAGACTGGTGCTCACCAGGCTGCGGTCCACGGAACGGCAGGTTGCAGAAGAGCTGGAGGAGATCCGAAACTCCCTGACGGTGCCGCAAAACGGATGGGAGCTCTTCCGGGAGAACCGATTCTTCCGCCGCGCCCTCTTTCTGGGGATCGTCCTGCAGACCATCCAGCAGCTCACCGGGATCAATGTGGTGATGTACTACGCCCCGAAGATCTTCGAGATCGCCGGCTTCGACACCACCTCGGAACAGATGTGGGGCACCGTCCTGGTGGGGCTGGTGAACATGCTCTCCACGTTCATCGCCATCGCCTTCGTGGACCGCTGGGGCCGCAAGCCCATCATGTACGCCGGCTTTGTCACCATGGGCGGGGCCATGCTGACCATCGGCGCCATCTTCACTGCCGGGGTGCACAGCAGCCCCACGATGGCCTATCCCGCCGCCGCTGCACTGCTGGTCTTCATTGTCGGCTTCGCCATGAGCGCCGGGCCGATCATCTGGGTGCTCTGCTCGGAGATCTATCCTCTGGGGGGCCGCGACCTGGGCATCACCGTGAGCACCGCCACCAACTGGATCGTCAACGGCATCGTGGGGATGACCTTCCTCACCATGCTGGAGGTACTGGGCCCGGGCGCCACCTTCTTCCTCTACGGCGGCCTGGAAGCGCTCTTCATCCTGGTCTTCGTCCTCTATGTCCCCGAAACCAGGGGGGTATCGCTGGAACACATCGCGGGGAATCTGATGAAGGGGGTGCGGCTGCGGGATATCGGGAGGTGAGGGTGCCAAGCCGTGGTGCCGCCGGAGAGACCGGCGCCCAAGCGGCAGACGCCAGACTCTGCCGGCTCGGTATCAGCCGGGGAACTCGAAGATGGGGAGCAACCGCGCCAGGACATCCTCCAGGAGAACCGGCGGCACATACTCCACAAAGACAGCCCCACGTGAGGTGAAGTCCAGCGCCCGCGGCTGGTCGCACCGAACCACGCCGGCGGTCGCGGTGCCGGCATGGTCCAGCCGAACGGCGAACCCCGACCGCCGGGCGAAGCCGCCGCCTTGCGTCACGGGGAGCACCACCGGAGCCCCCGTCAGCCTGTTGAAGGCGGTGGCCGAAACGACCAGGACCGGCCGGGTCCCCCGCTGCTCATGCCCGGACGCGGGATCCAGCGACACACGGTAGATCGCCCCCTGTTCCATTACAGCAGCTCTCTGCCTTCAGACCTTCCGTCGAGCCATTCCTGTTCTTCGGCAGTCCGCTCTCCTGCTTCCTCGCTCTGTGCAAGCAACTCCTGCAATGTATACCGCCGTTGTTCCGGCTCAACGATCAGTCTGTTATCCTCCATTTTCAAACTCACACTGGATCCTGCTCCCAGATGCAGCATATCCAGCACGGAGGGCGGCAGAGTCATCATCACCGATCCTCCTACCTTGCGGAGTTTCATTGTGGGCATGTCCAACACCTCCCACAAAATTATACCTCAATATAACATCCGAAAACAGTCCCGGGACATCGGTAGCAGCCCGTCCCGACCATCAACTGAAACGGAAATCGTCGGCGGTTACGTGCCGGCCTCCGCTCCCAGCAGCGGCGAGGGCTCGCCGTGCCAGGTGACGAGCAGATGGGTGCGGGCGCGGGTGCCGGCGACGCAGAAGGGGGCGTTTCATGGCAAGCTGCACCCCGGTGTCCGCGGCAGGCGGTGATCCAGGGAGAACAGTGACGGGGTGCTCCGGATTCCGGCAACGCCGTCCCGCGGCAGGCAGAACCGGTGATGCGGCATTGTCTCACAGAGGAGCCGTCTCAGGCGGCCCTGTCGGCAGGCTTCTGTGATAGACTCACTGTATCTGTACGTTATCCGCTGTACACACTACAATTGCACTATCCCAAGGGGGTCCGGAGATGGGAAAAGAGCGTGGCTCGGCGTTTCTTACAATCAGTGTGGCTATCGTCATCACCGGGAATCTCATCGGCGCGGGGATCCTGGCCCTCCCCGTCAACACGGGGCTGGCCGGGCTTGTCCCGTCGCTGATCGGCATGGTGGTCTGCGGCGGGCTGATGTACCTCTCGGCCACGGTGCTGAGCGAGGAGGTAGCGGCAAGCGGCGACGAGAGCTTCAACCTTCCCAGCTTCTTCGGCAAGTACCTGGGCTCCGGCGGCAGGTGGGTGGCCATCGCGGCCAACCTGATCATCCTCTACGGTCTGCTGACGGCCTACCTGACGGGCGGGGCATCGATCATCGTGAACCTGCTGGGGATGGAGGGGGGCGCGCCGCTGGTGACAACGCTCTTCTTCCTGGCGCTGACGGCCTTCACGCTGATGGGGATCGAGATCATCCGCAAGTACGGGTCGCTGCTGATGGTCATCCTCTGGGGGACCTTCGCGGTGATGATCGTACTGGCCGAGCCGAGTGTGGAACCCGCACGCTTCGCCTACATGGACTGGGGTTTCCTGCCGGCCACGGTGCCCATCATCGTGACGGCCTTCCACTTCCACAACATCATCCCCAATGTCTGCAGCAGCCTGGACTGGGACATGGGGCGCATCCGCCGGGCCATCGCACTGGGGATGGCCATCGGCTTCGTGATGAACGCCCTCTGGGTGCATGTGGGGATCGGGGCACTGCCGCTGACGGGCGACGGGAGTCTGACGGCGGCCTTCGAGCAGAACACGCCGGCCACGGTGCCGATGTCCCAGGTCATCGCCTCGCCGGTCTTCCTCTTCTGCTCGCTGCTCTTCTCGCTGCTGGCCATCGTCACCTCCTACGCGGCCAACGGCATGGGGATGGTGGGCTTCGCCGGCGACCTGCTGGGCAACGTGCTGCACCTGAAAAGCCGCCTGGCGGTGGTGCTCTTCGCCTTTCTGCCGCCCTACCTGGTGGCCATGGTCTACCCGGATGTCTTCCTGGCGGCGATGAACGTGGTGGGCGGCGTGGGGATCGTGACGCTCTTCGGCGTACTCCCCGGGGTGATCCTGCTGCGCAGGGCGGCCTCCGCCGGGACCCGCGTGGTGGCCCTCGCCATGGTGGTGCTCTTCGCGCTCTTCCTCTGCATCGAGGTGGGCCAGGAGTTCGGCCTGCTCAAGCTCCACCCCCGGACGGAGCACTGGCACCACCACGAACAGCCGGTCACCCCGCAGGATGCGCAGCCGAGCCCGGCCGCCGGAGATGCAGATTGATGGGAGAGCGGCGTTGACGCTGCGCCTGAGGATCGTATACTTGGGGCCCAAGAACGGCATTTGGAAAGGTGCGGTATAATCCAGGCCACGTTCACCGTTGACGACAGGCCTGTCCGTTTCCTCGAGCAGTCCAGAGAGGATGGATCCAACAGCAAAGGAGGCCGACGATGGAAACCTACCGCAAGGAACTGTGGATGAATGTGCCGACCCGCCGGGGCTTCGTGAACCTCACGCCGCAGGTGGAGGAATGCCTGCAGGAGAGCGGCATTCGGGAGGGGCTTTTGCTCTGCAACGCCATGCACATCACCGCCTCGGTCTTCATCAACGACAACGAGAGCGGCCTGCACAGGGACTTCGAAGGCTGGCTGGAGCGGCTGGCGCCGGAGAAGCCCCACGATCAGTACAACCACAACACCTTCGAGGACAACGGCGACGCCCACCTGAAGCGGAGTGTCATGGGCCGCGAGGTGGTTGTCGCCGTCACGGAGGGCAAACTGGACTTCGGGCCCTGGGAGTGTATCTTCTACGGCGAGTTCGACGGCAAACGCAACAAGCGTGTGCTGGTGAAGATCATCGGCGAATGAACGCCCGCGGCAGGGGCAGGTCGAGCATGCTGGTCAGGCCCGGCGGTGATTCGCCCGGGAAGCACATTTTTGCTGGACGCACCAGAAATACCACGAGCTTCCTGCCTTATTCCTGCCTTATTCCTGCCTTATTCCTGCCTTATTCCTGCCTTATTCTTTGCTGCGCCCCGATTCTCCGCTAACGCACCAAACTGCACCACGCCCGTGGCCTTTTGTTTCGATCAAACCTAATCGTTTCAAATGAAAAAGATCCTCACGTAAAGTGCGTTCCGGGGGAGGATCATCAATACACTCAACAATATGACGAAAGGCAAGACAAGGTGACTGGGAAAGCATTTGCAGAATCTGCCGCTGCCTTGGGGTCAGATCATGGGCAACGCGATGCGGGGCAATATAACCACTCGGGAGAAAACGTACCCAGACACTACCAGCTTGCTCACCAAATTCGGGTTCCGGATGACCTGCTTTGACACACAATTGTACTATCTTTTGGGTGCCTCTTCCCCATTGTTCTATAATCCCCCGAAGATAGAATGTCTTTGCTATCATTGGATTACGCAACCGAGAAGAGTGTTCCCGCTTGAGATCTCCAGGAACCAAGCCAAATGGCAGGGTTCCATCACTCCAGATTTCAAGCCGATCATCATAGATAGCCAGACTCACCGCACCCCCCACAATAGCATAGTCCCGATGACAAAACGCGTTCACCAATGCCTCTCGGAGAGCCTCCAACGGGAAAAGCGGTTCGTCTTCACGCTCGAAGATACCAGGCACAATCCGACCAGCCACGGGCAAACTGCGTCGCAAAAAGGCCATAGCCTCATTCAAGAGTTCAAAAGCATGCCCCTCTAGCTGTCTTTGGTCAATGAAATTTGTTTTGTCCATCCCGCGGAAGCGCGCCATACGCAAGTGACACTGTGGATAGTCGGGAAGGAAGCGATTTCCAAATAAAACCACTGCTGCATTGTTCAATCCTTCCTCTACCTGCAGTCCCAAACGTGGCAAAATATCGGAAATGTCGTTTCCTACCGATTCCGGAAGCCGACCCGCTTCTCTTCCCAATCGGACCGTGCGAAGAATCTCCTCGTCATCCAAATCAGCAACACGGTACCCCCGTGAAATACCGTTTTCCCACCGTATTTCCTGCTGCATTCGCTCACGCAGCAATTGCTGGTATACAGATTGGGGCATAATTGATGTCGTTGAGGTTGACCTTTGATAAGGTCGGCCATCGCAAACAAAAGGACGTAATTCAGGCTGTGGCGGTATCGATAACACCAGCACTTCCTTCTCCTCGGTTACTGGAACACGCTTGATTTCAGTTTCCGCAGGAGGTTCAATCGTGTGGAGCTTTTCGGCAATATCCCGCAGTGTCCTATCACCAATCTGTTGACCGACAATATCACCTTTTGGCGTCACCCCAAAAAGGATTTGCCCACCCTGCCTATTAAGCATTCCACACAATGTTTTAAGAGCCCTCTGCAACTGACCGGCAGATTGCTTAAACTCTACGGTATCGGATTCTCCACCTCTAACAAGCTGTTTAATTTCTTTAATATTCATTTCCTTTGGCACCTCATCCCAAATCCGGGACGCTATCGCCAGACCATGCCCGCGGCAGGGGCAGGTCGAGCATGCTGGTCAGGCCCGGCGGTGCGGCGAGGACATGGGGGATCATGTTGACGGCCATGGCGGTGGTGCCGACGCCGCCGGGGATCTCGGGGCTGATGACCATGTCCACCGCCTGGGGAACACCCTCGATGCGGATGTAGTCACCGGTCTCCACCCCCTCCAGATGGGGCGATACCTGCTGGGGATGCTCCAGGGTGATCACGGCCCGGCCGGCGACGATGCCCCGGGCGGTGTGGTTGCAGCCCGCCACCATGCCGGGATCGACGCGGATCCGCGGTGTCTCCCGGACCACCGTGGAGACAATGGGCTCCCTGGTCTCGGCAATCTCGTCCAGCTTCCAGCCCAGGGCGTCGGCGACCATGCGCACCGACTGCCGGAAGCCGATGTGACCGGTGATCCGGCCTTCCCCCACGCCCTGCCGGAACGCTTCCGGCGGAACTCCCACGCCCTGGGTGGCCATGACGGTGGCGCCGAAGGGCGAGAGATCGTTGACCCGCCGGGCCTTAACGGCATCCACCTTTGTGCAGGGGCCGGTGAGAGCGAGGATGAGCGTATCCAGGACGAAGCCCGGGTTGATGCCTGTGCCGAGGATGGTGACGCCCCGGTCCCCGGCGGCAGCGTCGAGCTCGGCCGCGGTCTCCGGATCGGCGGCCTGCGGGTAGGCCATCTCCTCGGCGATGGAGATGACGTTCTTGCCCGAGGCCACGAGCCGCAGGATCTCCGGCCGGACCTCCCGGACAAAGGAGCTGGTGGCCAGCAGGGCGATCTCCGCCGCGGCCCCGGCGGCTTCTTCGACGGTACCCACGGCAACGCCCGTTTTCTCCCCCAATTCCAGGATCTCCCCCAGATCCCGCCCCTCTTTGGCCGGGTCGGTGTCGGCTGCGGCGACGATCTCCACGCCCCGTTCCAGCAGGAGCCTGGCGATGCCGCATCCCATGGCCCCCAGGCCGACGATGACTGCCCGGATACCGTCAGCCGTAAAAACATTCTGTCCGGTTGGCACGGATGTGCCGTGGCTGTCTTGCATGATCGCTCTCCATTCTGTTGGTTTCGGCGGCCTATGAGGCCCCTTCGCTTGCGATGGTATCGTTCTGCCGCAATGTATTGTACCAGCCGCAGGGCATTCCGGCGGACCCCCGGACTCGCCTCTCCCCTTGAACGGCCCCTCGCCATGGGCCACAATAGACCCGTTTCCCGAACGCAGGGCGTTCAACCTGATCAAACCGGAGGGACCAGAGATGGCCAATCAGAACAGGGAGCTCTTCCGCTCCATCGCCCAGTCCATCGGCGAGGGCGGCCGGGGCGTGCTGTGCACCATTGTGGACGAGACGGGATCGGTCCCGCGGGGACGGGGAGCCAAGATGTGGGTCCACCCCGACGGGACATCGGAGGGCACCATCGGCGGCGGCATCGTGGAGCAGCACGTCCGGGAACGGGGGCTGGAGCTGCTGCAGCAGGGTGAAGCCGCGGAGCTCTACAGCGAGGAGATCTCCGCCGATGTGGCCTCGCTGGAAAGCGGCAGCTGCGGCGGCAGCGTGACGGTCTTTCTGGAGTCCATCGGCCAGGAGCGGGAGGTGGTGGTCTTCGGGGCGGGCTTCATCGGCCAGTCGGTGGCCAGGACTGCGCTGATGGCGGGCTTCCGGGTGACCCTCTGGGACGACCGGGAGGATTTCGCCAACCAGGAGAACGCCCCGGGCGCCGCGGTGCTGGCCTGCCCGCTCACCGAGGCGCTGGAACGGATCCACTTCACGCCGGCCACCTACGCGGTGGTCTGCACCCGGGGACACGGCCTGGACATGGAGGTCCTGGGCGCGCTGGAAAGCAAAACCACGGCCTACGTCGGAATGCTGGGCTCGCACAACAAGAACGCCACCATCCGCAAGGCCCTGCTGGAGCGGGGAACGTCACAGGCATATCTGGACAGTGTCCACGCCCCCATCGGGCTCTCCATCGGCGCGGACACCCCGGAGGAGATCGCCGTTTCTATTGTGGCGGAGATCATCGCCACGGTCCGGGGGGCGGCGGTCTGAGATAGATCAACCTCTCCCGCAGTAGCCTCCCCGGCAAAGCCACCGGTGGAGCTGCGGGAGACACCCGTCATTCTATCCTGCATGCAATTCAATGCCTGACCCAAGTGTTTGCAAGGAAACATAAGGGCAGTGGTGTGCACCCCAACCGGGGCCCACACCACTGTATCCCTCTCTCCCGAGTCGCGCTGTTACGGTGTCACGTTCCGGGGGAACCTTACTCGTTGTACTGCAAGGCGGCTTCGATGAACTCGTCGCCGTACTGTTCACGGTACTGCTCGTAAAGTGGTTCCGCGGCTTCGCGGAACTTTAACTTATCTTCGTCGCTCACCTCGTTGACCTTCATGCCCTCTTCCTCGAGTTTCTCGATCAGCTCCGTATCCTGCCGGTAGGCCACGGCACGCTGCCGTTCCTTCGTTGCCTGGGCGGCATCCTTGACCACCTTCTGGTACTCTTCAGGAAGGCTGTCGAAGAAGGGCTTGTTGATGTAGAGAGCCACGGTCCCGTAGATATGCTGGGTGAGTGAACAGTAGTCCTGCACTTCGTAGAATTTCGCTGCGTAGATGATGGAGATGGGGTTTTCCTGGGCGTCCACCGTACCCTGCTGGAGCGCCGTGTAGAGCTCGCCGAAAGACATCGGGGTAGGGTTGGCGCCGTAAAGCTTGAAGGCCTTCACGTGGTATGGATTCTCCATGGTCCTGATCTTCAGGCCCTCAAGATCTCCCGGGACATTAACCGGGCCCCTGTTGTTGGTTATGTTGCGGAAACCATTCTCGCACCAGCCGAGGTTGTACATATTGCTTTCCACAAAGATCTCGTTCAGCTTTTCGCCAAAATCCCCGTCCAGCGCAGCGCGGGCGGCCTCTCGGGAGGTGAACAGGAACGGCAGGTCCATCACAGCGGCCCGCTCGTCGTATGCACTCAGGACGGAGCCTATGGCCATGGTCATCTCCAGCGTTCCCAGACTGACCGACTCCACGGCCTGCCTGTCGCCACCGAGCTGCGCGTTGGGGTAGAGCTCCACCTTGACGTTTCCGTCTGTTCCCTCTTCGATCTGTTTTTTGAATTCTTCCTTCAGGGCGATATGGGAAGCGTGCGACTCGGGAAGCACATGGGCAACCCGAATAAGATAATCCGAAGCCACAACTCCTGTGGACATGGAAACAAGAACCATCAAACTCAGAACCGCTACAACACTTACAGATAGTACCTTTTTCAACATTTTTCTGCCCCCCTCAACTATGTCTGCCTCGTGTTCAAGGCATTCCGTCAACTATACCGCGCCACATTACATCCACTCACCTCCTCTCTCGGTTATCCTTTTTTGCCAAGAAAGTGCCCGTAGGCCGCCGCAAATTTTTCCATGCCCCGACTCACATCATCGCGTGAACAGGTAAAGGCGATCCGCACATACCCCGGGCTCCCAAAGGCGTCACCGGGCACGGTGGCTACCCCTTCCTTTTCGAGCAGGTAGGTGCAGAATTCAAGCGCCGATACGTCGAGGCATTCTATGGAAGGGAAGGCGTAGAACGCGCCCTTCGGTGGTGCAAAGCGAAGGCCCTCACAGGACTGGAGGGCACCCACAACCACATCTCTCCTCCGTTCCATTTCCGCCACCATCTCACGGGTCATTCCGCTTCCCGAGCGGAGGGCCTCCACCGCGCCTTTCTGGGCGAAGGAACAGGCCGAGGTGGAAAGCATCTGATGCGTTTTCAGGAAGTAGGGATAAAGGTCTGGAGGACAGAGGATATAGCCGATACGCCACCCGGTCATGGAAAAGGTTTTGGAGAGCGAGTTCACGCCGATCACCCGGCCCGGGGTATCGGCAAATGCATAGATGTTCGCATTTTCATCGGTAAAGACAAAATCCTGGTAGCAGTCGTCCGTAATGACATAAAGGTCGAATTCCTCGGCGAAATCCGCCAGTTTCTTCAGATCCTTTTCCGGTATTATCCCACCGGAAGGATTGTTGGGCGAGTTGATGATGAGGATCTTCGTCCGCTCCGTGACGGCGTTACGCAGACCTTCGAAATCCACCCGGTAGTACTCGTCCAGCCGGCTGGGCACGGAAACAGGGACACCGCCTGCAAGGTAGACCTGGTCGAAATAGGCGGGGAAGCAGGGAGTGGGAATGAGCACCTCATCACCGGGGTTGAGCAGTGCCATAAAGGTGACCATCTCAGCCTCTACAGCACCGCAGGTCACAACGATTGAAGCTGCCTCCGCCTCTTTCCCCCACCGTGATTCCTGCTCTGCAATGGCTTTGCGCAATTCCGGGATTCCTTCCAAGGGGGTGTAATGGACAAACCCTTCGTCAAGCGCCTTCTGCGCTCCCTCTTTCGCCACCCGGGGAGAGTCAAAGTCGGGGCGTCCGATTTCGAAATGGATGACCTTCTCACCCCTGTTTTCGATCTCCGCCGCAGAGGCGAGGATCTCCCGGATCCCCCCTTCAAAGGGAATATGTTCAAAGCGTCGTGAAACAGGGTGCATGGGATCAGCTCCTTTTTTTCTCATCGGGAGAATTGGCTGGGCTGGCAGGTGGTTGGCCTGTAAGGACACGTTTTACTTCCATTGCGCAATGGCGGCGTAGTTCGGGCAGCGACTTGTCGGAGCGGAAGGCCGAATGGGGCGTAAACACGACATTTTCAAGAGAGAACAGGGGATCGTCCATATTGGCCGGCTCCTGTTCCATCACATCCAGCGCGGCCCCGGCAAGCTGGCCCGTAATGAGGGCTTCATAGAGATCTCTGCCGTTCACAATCGGGCCTCTGGACGTATTGACCAGGTACGCCTCTGGTTTCATCTTGGCAAAGAGGCTCTTGTCAAAGAAGCCTCGGGTGTGTTTGTTGAGTGGGATGTGCACGGAGACCACATCGGACCTCCCGAGCACTTCATCCAGGGAGTCCACTGTCTCCACCCCAAGCGCCTCCGCCTTCTCTTTGTCCATGCAGGGATCATGGGCCACAATCCTGCCGAACATCTGATAGGCCTTTCGGGCGGTCTCCTGGCCGATACGGCCGAATCCCACAAGCCCCAGTGTCGCCGCACCGATCTTTTTCAGGTCCCAGGCCGGGACCTTCTCGACGTTCCAGTTCCCTTTCCGTACATCCAGGTAATAGGTGTGGAACTGCTTGAGGAGGATCATGGCGAACATCACTGCATGGTCAGAAACCTCGTCCACACCGAAGGCCGCCATGTTGCATACCTGAATCCCCTCATCGGCGCAGGCTTCAAGGTCCAGATTGTCCACACCCTGGCCGTGCCGGGCGATCACCTTGCAGCGGGACATCCTTTTCGCGACATCCCTGTCTACTAAGGTATTGGCCATGATAAGGCCGTCCACGCTCGCCAGGAAGTCGTCCCGCTTCCCTTCCTGGAAGGTGTGTTCCGGTCCGTAGGGTTCCCTGACGAGCTCAAAATCGGTGTCGCTGAATACCTCTTTTTCTATCTCGATGTCGTTGTCGTTCAAGAGACTGCAGATACCAACCCTCGTCACCACCGGGCATCTCCTCACTTTCGTTGTAAGCTTCTCTGACTAATCCATGAGACTGGGCAAAAACATTGAAAGCTGCGGTATGTATGTAATCAGGATAAGCGAAATAAGCATTGAGAGGATCAACGGCCATACAAAACGGGATATCTTGTCCACTGGAACCCCCGATACGGCAGAGGCAATGAAGAGATTCGCTCCATAGGGAGGCGTGACAAACCCGATTGAGAGATTGACGGTGAGGAATATTCCAAAATGGATCGGGTCGATCCCCAGCTGCATCACCACAGGCAGAAAGATCGGGGCGAGAATGACACAGGATGAGATATTGTCGATAAAACACCCCACAAGGAGCAGGAATATGTTGATCAGGATGAGCAGAACCAGCGGACTCACGGCAAGGTTTGTCAGGAAGTTGCCCACCATGGCGGGTACCTGCTTCATTGTCACCAGGCCGGCAAAGGAGACGGACAGACCCAGGATGAATGTAACCGCCCCGTTGATGAGCATGGTGTCACGGAATGAACTGTAGATCTGCCTGAATCCCAGTTCCTTGTAGATGAAGCATCCCACGAAAAGCGCGTACACAGCCCCCACTACAGCGGCCTCGGTGGGGGTGAAGATACCGCCATAGATACCGCCGAGGATGATAATCGGTACCAGCAATGCCCATATTGCTTCCTTGAGTGCCTGGACCGTCTTCCGTGCCGACGGTTTTCCCTCTGTGCCCCGGTAACCGTGCTTTTTCGAAATAAAGTAGTTGGCCGCCATGAGCAGCACGCCGATAAGGATGCCCGGCAGGATCCCGGCGATAAAAAGCGCTCCGATGGAGGTACCCGTGACCACACCGTAGATGACAAAGGGGATACTGGGAGGGATGATCACGCCTATGGAGCCGGCGGCCGCCGTAATGGCGGCGGCATACCCCCCGGGATAGTTTTTCTCCCGCATGGAGGGAATCATGAACGAACCGATAGCTGAAACGGTGGCTGGCGCAGACCCGGAAATGGCGGCAAAAAACATGCAGGTCAACGTCGTTACCATGGCCAGGCCGCCTGTGAGGTACCCTACCAGTGTGTCGGCCAGGTCGAGCAACCGCTTCGAAATACCGCCATAGCGCATGAGATTGCCTGCGAGGATGAAAAAGGGAATAGCCATAAGCGGGAAAGAATCAAGACCGGCGAAAGCATTCTGGGCAACCATCAGTGTGGGGATGTGCGAGAAAAGAACCAGACTCAGCACCGTGGCGATACCCAGGGCGATCCCGATAGGAACGCTGAGGGTCAGGAAGAAGAGCAGCCCCCCGAAGAGAACAAGAAGCATCATGACTGCTCACCTCGCGCAGGAGCGCTGACCTGGCGGAGTATCATTCGCTGGAAGAGCCGCAGCGACATAAGGCTGCACCCTACCGGGACGGAAAGATATGCCCATGCCATAGGCAGGCGCATCGCCGGCGAGAGCTGCATCCTGTCAAAGAGCATGGAGGTAAGCTGGGAGGACTTGAGCGACAGGAATATACTGAAGGCTATCCAGATGGCAAATACAACCCAGTCGAGCTTTCTCTGGGCGCTCTCGCTCATGAAATTTTTGATGAATTCCACCCGGATATGGGCGGAGTGTTTGACCGCAAAACTCGTTCCGAGCCAGGTCTGCCATACGAAGATGTACCGGGCAAGCTCCTCGCTCCAGGAAAGCGAAGACTGAAAGATGTACCGCATGACCACCTGCATGAATATGAGTGCGACCGTAAAAACAAGAGATGGAATAAGAATAACTTCTTCGAATCTTCGGTCGAGAAAACGTAAGAACCGCACGCACCTTCCTCCCTTCCGCTACAAAAACAACCGCCCCAAGGGGTTTGATTTACCGCCAGTCCTCCGGGTTGCCCCACACGGCACGGCCCTTCGTAAGGGTGAGCACCGCCTCTGTTTCCTGCAGCGTTTCCGGGGCCCGGGAGGCCACGTCACGGTTGAGAACAGTGATATCCGCTTTGTAGCCCGGCTTGATTTTCCCAAGCGTTTCAGAGCGTCCGGCTGAACGATGGCCGTTCACCGTGTACAGCGTCAGCGCTTCTTCCAGGGAGACCTTCTCCTCCGGCTTCCAGCCGCCTTTCGGTGCACCCTCGTCGTTCACTCGGTTTACGGCAGCCCAGATACCCCGCCAGGGATTCATCTGTTCACAGCCGGCGTCACTGGAACCGCAAACCAGGAGTCCGGCGTTGAGTAACGAGGTGCAGAAATAGCCGTATTCACTCCGGTCGGAGCCGAGACGCTGTCCAAGAATCGACATATCGGTGGGCACCATACCCGACTGGATGTCGCAGACCACGGCATCCTTGAGGTGTGCGAGCTCGGCTATCTGGTCGGGCCTGCAGAGCTGTACGTGGTTCAGCCGCAAGGGGTAAGTAAAGGGGGTTGACCTGGGAAGGTCGAGCTTGTTGGCCAGGGAAAGGAACTGATCGATTGCCGCATCGCCGATAGCGTGAATCTGCGTCTGGATGCACCTGTCCTGGGCTTCCTGCAGAATTGGAAGCAGGTCCTCCTCGTTGTGGTTGAGAACCCCCCAGTTCCCCGGATCGTCGGCGTAGGGGGCGGAAAGAGCGGCAGAACGAGGCCCCAGGGCACCATCCAGGAAGACCTTGAACCCTCCATAGCGGAGAAACTCGTCACCGAACCCACTGCGTATGCCCAGGGCGGGAAGAGTCTCGTCATAGAGTGTGATCCGCAGAGGGAGCTCACCGGATTCATTGAGCGCCTGCAGTGCGGGATAGTCCTCTCCAAGACCGTAGGAATCGGCACTGCAGGCGTGTATGGAGGTGACACCAAGGGCAGCAAACTCCCTGCAGGCCTCTTTGAGGATCCGCTCCGTCTCTCGCGGTGAATACATTTCCCGTTCCATGGTTGCAACAATTCGATTGGCGTCCTCTTCGTGGAATATCCCCGGGTGGTCATCGCCACAGGCAACGCCAGATCGCTTCAAAGCATTGCTGCTGGCTACATGCACATGCCCGCAGGTCCGCACCAGATGGATGGGGTTGGGCAATTGCAGCCCGTCGAGTTCGAAACGGGTGGGGATCTCGTTTTCCGGCCAGCGGGTCTCGTTGAAGCCGATGGCGAACATCCAGTCACCGGGCTTCGTGTCAGCCGCATGTTCTCGGATCATCCTGAAGAGCTCATCCTTGGAACCAACCTGGGAGAGGTCCAGGGCGAGTTTCTGCCGTGCGTAGGCCGTAAGGTGCACGTGGGTATCGCACAACCCCGGCAAAACGGTATTTCCGTCGAGGGTCACCCTCTTCGGACACTTCGGTGCGTCACTCTCATCGCCTACAAAAGCTATATACCCATCCTTCAGATAGACAGCGTGCCCTTTCGGCAAAAACCTCTCACCGTCCCAGATGCGGCCTCCTCTGATCAACAGCTCAGTCATTGTTCACCGCCCCCATGGTCTGCATGTTATGTATGCGGATCTTCAGGCTGGTTGTGAAGTGCGCCTGAAGTTTTTTCTTCACGGCATCGGCGTCCCGCTGCTCCAGGGACTCGACGATTGCCAGGTGATCTTCCAGGCTCCGTTTCATTTTTTCCTCGGGCCACACGTGATCGGAACGCCAGTACTGGATTTTCATGAGTGACAGCAGTTCCCTGAGAAATCGCACCATTACCTCATTGTTGGTGGCCTCAGCAAGAGCGACATGGAAGTCGTTGTCGTAGCTGTGGTAATTTTTGATATCCCGCTCTTCTGCGCTTTTCCTGAGTGATTCATAGATCCCCCGGACCCTCCGGAGCGCCTCGTCATCGGCCCTGCGCACGGCAACCTCGGCAATTACAGGCTCCAGCATGATCCGGGCAAAGAAGGCCTGAAAGCTGCCATTGTTCCCTTCGATTTCTTCCAGCATCTGGAGCAGCTCGTTGTTGACCTCAACGGTTTCACTCTGCTGCCCAAGGAGATTCTTCTCCTTCACGTACGTCCCGTCACCGGCCCTCCGCTCGATCACATCCATGAGCTCCAGTGCGCTTAACGCTTCCCGGACGGCTGTCCGGCTTACACCGGTCTGCTCAATGATGGACATCTCGCTTGGCAGCTTGTCGCCTGTCCTCAATTCGCCCCGCTCAATGGCCTCAAGGATCTGCTTGGCCACGAAGGATGTCTTTTTTTCCTTGGTCATACGCTCAAACACGACGATCCCCACCCGACGCAAATGACATTTGTATGACATATTATAGATGACCGATTTCAGAGCGTCAAGCTTGAGGTCAACAGGGCTCTGCACCTTGATTGCATAGAGCTACTAAGGTAAACCAGGGAGGACAGAAAGGACGGAACGTAATGCGGGAAGAGTGACAGGAAGACAACAGGAGAGGGCAGAATATTATACAACCAGGGCAGTCACACTGCAATCTGCCCAATTGCCGTAAACACAAAAATTAGAGGCTTTTTGTTAGATAATTTATGGTTTATTGCACTTCACTGCAAGCTAGAACTTGAAAAAAGGGGAGAGAGGTCTGATGCCGACTTCCACCATGCTCCCTCCGGCCTACAGAGTAAAACCAACGGCCTGATACGCAATAACGCCTCCCGCAATTCTCCCGGTGGCTTTCACCGTGGACACCACTGCGGGAGGCGCCCGTCGTTGCATCCTGCATGCAATACCAGGCCCGGAGTTCTTGGGTTGGCCTACAGCGACGGCCGCCAGTTGACGGCGAGGATGCGGGGGCTGCCGCCGGGGCGGAGGATGGTGACGCCGCCGTAGTCGAAGGTGAATGCGAAGAGCTGCCGCCAGGGGAGCTCCAGCAGATGCCGGAAGAGCACCCGCAGGACACCGGCGTGGGTGACGCAGCAGAGGGTCGTCGCTCCGGTGACGGCAAAGGCCTCCTCGATGGCGGGGGCGACCCGCCGCTGGAGATCCTCGAAACTCTCGCCCCCAGGCGGGTGGTGGGTGGCAAGCTCGCGGCCCCGTCGGTCGAACTCATCGGGGGCTTCGGCTTGGATCTCGCCGAAGCTCCGGCCCTCCCATTCGCCCAGGGAGATCTCCTGCAGCCCCGGAACGGTACGCCTTGCAAGGGAACGCCTGCGGCAGGCGGCGATGATCTCACCGGTTTCGTCGGCCCTGACGAGGCCGCTGGTGACCAGGGCGTCGAAGGGGATCCCCGCGAGGGCCCGGCCGGTCGCGGCGGCCTGGTTGCGGCCCTCTTCCGAGAGGGGGACGTCCTTCCGGCCGAGGTAGATCTTTGTTCCCCCGGGGATAACGGGACGGCCGTGGCGAACGAGATAGAGCAGACGGTCATCCACTGACGGCCACCACATTCTGCGCCAGATCGCCCAGGGAGAGGCCGGTGCAGCGCCCCCACGCCTCGCGCACCTCCATGGCTTTCCCCATACGTCGGGCCACAGCGGTCTGGGCCTCGGCATTGCCGGCGAACTGCGCCTCTTTGGTTCTGGTACGCTCCTCCAGGGGGACATACTCCTCACCGCTCACCGTCTTGTCGGCCAGATAGAGCAGCTCCCGCTCGCCCGGCGGATCCAGGATAACGGGATCGGGCAGATCCATATGGTCGGCGACGATCCCCGCCAGTTTGGGGAATCCCTGTCGCGTGAGCAAGTCGGCGGCCGCCTCGCCGTGACGGCGCTCTCCCTTGGCCAGGTCGTGGAGACGGGCAGCCGCGCCGAGGTAGACCCGGTCCACGGGGTAGCCCTTCCCTTCAAGCGCAGCGGCCAGGGCGTCGGCCAGCGCGGCCACGGCTTCACTGTGGCGCCGCACCGCCTCCGCCGTTCCGGCGATCTCGAAAAGGGCCTCCTCCTCTTCCGGCGTAGGCAGTTCCCGGCCGGCGATGGCGGCCAGCTCTTCGTATTCCTCTGGGCGGTTCATCCCCACGTGGACCCCCACGTCGGCCACATCGACCACCACAGTGCTGTCGTGGTAGTTCCGCAGAAGCCCGCGCAGACCGTCGTGGCCGTCCCACTCCAGGATGGGACCCACCAGCCGCCGGGAGATCCAGGGCGGGTGCCCCCGAACACTGCGGAAACGCGGGGAGACCACGTCGCAGTCACCCTGGGCGGCCCGCTCCATCACCAGACGGTAGCTGCTGCTCCGCGCCAGCGGCGTGTCCGAGGGCAGCAGCAGAAACCCCTCCACATCCTCGGGGAGTGCGGCGACCCCGGTCTGGACGGAGGAAAACATCCCCTCGGGATAGCGTTCGTTGTATGCCGCGGCGCAGCCCAGGCGTTCCGCCACGGGTTCCACCGCTTCGCGCCAGTGGCCGGTGACGACAATGGTGTGGCTGACGCCGGCGGCCTCCAGCCGACGCTGGGCGAACTCCAGGGCGGGGAGACCGGCCAGCGGCAGGAGGGACTTGCAGCGCCCCATGCGGGAGGCGTAGCCGGCGGCGAGGATCACGGCTGCTGTCTTCATCTGCTCACGCTCCTTCGTCCTCTATTTTCGCACATTCCCGGCAGAGGCCGTAGACCACCAGCTGCTTGCCGCGGACCCTGGCCCCCCTGGGAACCTCCACGTAGGGCAGCGACTGGCTGGTGAGGCACTCCATCCTGCCGCAGCCTGTGCAGAGAAAGTGGGGATGGTCGCCGGGGCAGCCCTTCTGAGAGGGTCGGTGGGCACAGAAGTGCCAGGCGCCGTCCATGCCCTGCACCTGGTGGACCAGGCCGGCCTCTTCCAGGGCGTAGAGGGTGCGGTAGAGGGTGACCTTGTCCATCTCCTCCATGCCGGGACAGGCACGGATCTGGGGGTTGGTCAGCGGCCGCCCGGCCCGGTAGAGCACGCGGAGCACCGCTTCGCGGGCCTCGGTGGGCCGGAGGCCGAAACGCTTCAGGATCGCGGTCTCCATGGCAGATCAGGAGCGGGCGGCGAAGCTGCAGGCCGGGTAGATGCAGGCGCTACAGCGGCGGCAGAGCCCCCCGACACCCCAGCGGCGCACGTCGGCCTCGTTGGGACGTCGTCCGGCGAAGAGCTGGTCCAGCAGGAGGTCCAGGGTGGTCCGTTCGTCGTGGACCACACAGGCCGGCGCCCCCACCACGGCGGTCTGTCCCGCGGTACCAAGCATCAGCATGGAGCCCGGCAGCGACGGCACCCCCTGGAAGGCGATGTCGCTGCAGACACTCCGGATGGCGCCGGGTGTCCTGTCGTTCACGTCCACGCTCATGCCGCCTGTGCAGACCACCAGCTCGGCCCCCGTCGCGACGAAACCCCGGATGGCGTCGGCCACGGCGGCTTCGTCGTCGGTGACGATCTCCCGGCCCAGGAGCCGGGCGCCCTAGTAGTCAAGCTTGCGCTCCAGCCTGGGGCGGAAGGCGTCTTCCACCCGGCCCTCGGCGAGCTCCCGGCCGGTGGTGACCAGGCCCGTTTTGAGGGGCAGGAAGGGCTGCACGCCGATGGGCTCCGCCAGGGCCTCGGCGGCGGCGACGTGCTCCTCGGTGGTCCAGAGCGGCCGGATACGGAAGGAGGCCACCACCTCACCCTGTTCGACGGGGATATGGGGCGGCAGGGTGGCCACGATCCATTCGCTGTCGGCGTTGATGGCGTGGACCATCTCGGCGTCGAACGCAAGAAGACCGCGGTGCTCCGCACGGAGGGAGCATTTCCCCTCGCCGGGACCCTCGCAGTCCACGCCGACGCCGGTGAGCCCGGCGGCCAGACGGAGGGCGGCGTCGTCCTCGTGGACCTCCCCTTCGTCCAGATGGAGGATGGCGAGGTGCTCCCTGCCCATGGAGCGCAGGGTCTCCAGATCCTCTTCTTTCACCACGTAGCCCTTTTTGAACCGGGGGCCCTTGTAGTGGGTCGCCGGGATAACCTGGGTGAGGTCGTGGGCCAGCGGATGCCCCACGGCCTCCTCCAGCGCCAGGATCTCCTGTTTCGATTGTACCTTCTGGAGGGTCTCACTCATGATCGCCTTCGTCTCCCTTCGCTGGTTCTCGCCAGACAACACACGACCCGCGTGCCGCCGCAAACGCGCATCCTTCTTCTATCCCCTCGCTGCAAGGGGCAACGGCTGGAGATGACCCGCTCCACCGTCACGCCACCTGCCGCAGGTGCTCATTGTCGCCTGGCATGGACGGTTTCCGCAGGCCTCCCCATGCCACCGCCCTCCTCCGTATCTTCCTGTCCGCTTCCTCCAAGGTCATCACGGGCACTCCCCCGCCGGTCCAGCACGGTGACATCCCGGCAGCGGAAGGCCATGAGCACCCGAGCTCCCTCGCCGGTTTCCATGTTCCGGTAGGAGTTGCCCGGGTATTCCACGTGCCAGTGGATCCCGGCCCCTTCCACGGTCAGCCGGACGGTGCTGCCCATGTCGAGGCGCTCCACCACAGTGCCTTCCACCACGTTGGGCGCCAGCGTGGGGTCCACCTGCACGCCGGGGTAGAGCAGCTTGATGTCGTGGGGCGCGATGAAGGCCAGTCGCTCCCCACGCTCGCGCACCGCCGGAGCGAGACGGAAGGCGCGGTCCTTCCAGCGCAGCGCCGGGCCGCCGGGGGTGTCGATAACCTCGCCCTCCAGCAGATTGCCCCACTGCAAAGCCTGCCAGACTGTGTCCTGGGCCTCGCCCCGCCAGAGCGATTCGACAGGCAGCGATCCCGAGAGTGTGCCCTCCCGGAGAAAGAAGATCCGGTCCCCCAGGGCGCAGACATCCTCGATCTGATGGGTCACGTAGAGCATGGGCACCCCCGTCTCCCGGTGGAGCTCCTTGAGGGTGCGCCGCAGACTCCGCCGCAGCGGTCCGTCCAGGGCGCTGAAGGGCTCGTCCAGTAGAAGGAGCGCCGGTTCGGCCGCCAGCGCCCGGGCCAGGGCCACTCTCTGCTGCTGCCCGCCGGAGAGCTCGCCTGGGTACCGGCCTTCCATCCCCTGGAGGTGGAGCCTGTGAAGCCAGCGATCCGCCTGTCCCAGCGCCGATGCGCGGCTGACGCCACGCAATCCGTAGGCCACGTTCTGTCGGGCCGTCATGTGCGGGAAGAGCGCCAGCTCCTGGAAGACCAGCCCGATCCCCCGCCGCGACGGGTGGAGTGCCACGCCTCCATCGCTGTCGTGGAGCGTCGCGCCGCCGAGGACCACCCTGCCGCGTCTGGGCCTGCCCAGACCGGCGAGCAGTCGAAGGGTCAGACTCTTGCCGGATCCGCTGGGGCCGAAGAGGATGCCGATCTCCCGGTCCATGGCGAGATCCACAGCGAGACGGAACCCGCCGAGTTCGTGGTAGAGCGAGGCCTCAAGCCAGCTGTCTGCCATAGCCGCCTCCTTCCAGGGAACGCACCAGCGCCAGCGCCGCCACGGCGGCCACCGTCAAAACCAGCGCCGCCAGGTTGGCGGCGGCGAACTCCAGCGCCTCCACCTGGCTGAAGATATAGAGCGGCAGCGTCTGGGTCCGCCCCGGGATGTTGCCCGCCAGCATGAGGGTGACGCCGAAATCCCCCAGCGCCCGGGCCGAGGCCAGCGCCACGCCGGCGGCCAGTGAGCGGCGGCTGAGACGGAGGGTCACCTTCCGGAAGACGGCGAACTCGCCGTCGCCCAGGGTACGGGCGGCGCCCCCCACCTCGCCGGGCACAGCAGCGAAACCGACGCGGGCGCTCTGGACCATCAGCGGCAGCGAGGGCACCAGTGCGGCCAGTGCGGCCGCCGGAAAGGAGAAGACAAAGCCCAGCTCCTGCAAAAGCGGCAGATGCCCGAAGAGCATCAGCAGGTAGAGCCCCAGCACGGCCGGGGGGAGCGCCACGGGGAGCAGCACCAGAAAGGAGAGCAGTCTGCGCCCCGGGAACTCCCGCTTGGCCAGCACCCAGCCGATGGCCGTCCCGAGAACCAGCAGCAGCGGCACGTCAACGGCGAGCACCTTGAGGCTCACCAGCAGGGCGGAGGTCATCAGCGCTCCAGCGGGAGCAGGCCCATTGACCGCCAGGTGGCGTCTTCTGCGGGTTGCCGGCAGAATTCCCAGAAGGCCCTGGCGCTGGGTCCCGCATCCGGAGCCAGGCCGCCAACCTGTGGTGTGGTCATCCCCTCAAGCACCAGCATGGCGCCCCCCACCTTCTGTGCTGCGCTCCGGGGCACAAAGGCCAGATCGGCGGCGCCGTGGCGCACGGCCATCACCGCCTGGGGCGCACCGCCGACAAAGGCGGTCCGCTCCGTATCACCGTACCGCACCCATTCGCCGCGCTCCTGAAGGTACTGCTTGGCCAGCAGGCCGTAGGCGGTGCTGTCGGGCTCCGGAATGGCCACCACGGCATCCGGCGCGGGAGGCCAGCTCGGCGGCGCTTCCCCCTCCGCCATGAGCACCAGCTGCCCCCGGGCGAAGGGGGCCACATCCACCAAGAGGCCCTGTTCCTCCATCCAGCCCGGCCAGCGGGGCTCCGAGAGCAGCACGATGTCGAAGGGAGCACCGGATTTCATCTGCCGGGCCAGCGCCCCGCAGGGGCCTTTGACCAGATCGAAGGGTTCGCCTCCCTGGTCAACGAAGTCGTCGATGACGGCCTCCACGGCCGGCGCGATCCCCGCCGCCACGGCCATGACCTCCGCATTGGCCTGCCGGACAGGAAACACCATCAATAGAAGAAAACAGAGAAGAGCGAGAGAAAACAGAGACAGTTTGTTCACGATATGTTCCTTTCCTGCACGAACTAACGGTCCACGCCGGACGCACAGACAGGAGGACGATGTGCGTCCGGGTGGAACCGTGAGGATGTCCGGCCTCTTTCGCACCACCGTACACCGTGCTGTAGCGCGAGACGGCCTGTCATGCCTATTCTGCAACCGGGTTGCAGTATACGCAACAACATCCCGACATGCAACCGAGTTGCACTGAGGGGAAAATGTTCGGGGCACGGCGACGCCGCGCCCCGAGGAGCCGGGGGACGACGGTCAGGGGCGCCCTCCGTCCTCCGCCACAGACTTGATGTCTTCCGCTTCAGCGACCTTTTCTGCATCGAAGGCACTCTTCAGCAAAGACAGAGGAACAGACAGCATGGCCAACAAACTGGTTTACCTGGCGCCTCTCTCCAACAAATGGACACACTCTTCTTCCAGGAGATCAAGTTTGTTTTGCACAACATCCCAGACAATCTCAACGTTGACCCCAAAGTATTCATGGGCCAACACGTTTCTGAATGCCTTGATTTTGCGCCATTCCACCTCTGTCCCCGATCCGTCCGAAGGGGCAGGGACATGACGGGCCGCTTCTCCGATAACCTCAAGATTTCTGACCACCGCATCCTGGGTCTTCCTGTCAGCGGAAAAGCCCGACTGGTCCATTCCCTCTACATACGAACGAATCCGCTGTATGGCCTCCAGGATATCGTCAATATAGAGCAGGTAATCCCTAGGCATAGGCCACCTCGGATTCTATGATCGGTTTCAGTCGAGGTTTGACGGAATCCCGGAGCACGAGATCGACAGGGGAGCCGAAGATATCTTCAAGATAGAACTTCAGGTCCATATAGGCGTCGAAAGAGGGCCGCTCCAGCTCGACTAGAATGTCGATGTCGCTCTCCGGGCCGGCTGTCCCACGGAGCACCGACCCAAAGAGGCCTATCCGCCGTACGGAGAAGCGCTCCCGCAACTCCTGCTTATGTTCTTTGAGGTACAGCAATAGGACATCGGCGTTCTGCATCTCGACCTCCGCGTCATGGAGCATTCCAACCGCCTTCGGTACCATATGTATTGTACGCCCTACGGCTCTCCGACTCCACCTGCGGCAACTACGCCCCGGCGCTGCGGCGCTTGTCCACGCGGTAGCGGGCCATCTTCCCGTGGGGGTCGCCCTCGCAGGGGACAATACAGAGGAAGCTCCAGGGATCGTCGCCCAGATTGTCGTAGGCGTGGGGCGCGTGGGGCGGCACGTGGGCCCAGGAGTCCGCCGGGAGGTCCCGGGGTTCCCCGTCGATCACCACCTGGCCGTGGCCGTGCAGGGAGATGAGGTAGTGCGGCCAGTGGTGCCCGTGGGTGTCGATATGCGCCCTTGGGGGCAGGGTGAAGAAGCGCACCACGTAGTCCTCGAAGAAGCGGTCGGGGCCGAAGACGATACGTTTCTCCGTCCCCCCGCCCAGCGACTGGGAGTCCTTCAGCGGCAGATCGGCGATCCGTCCCGCCAGCTGCGGCTGTCCTTCTGCTTCCCTCGTCTTCTCGTCCATAAACCTTCCTCCCTTCCCTGTCAAAGCTCTCCGGCGGCGGGCTCCCGAAGGATGACGCCCACACCGGCGGCCCGGCGGCGCACCGCCGGGCCCGTTTCCTGTATCGATGCTACGCCTTGTTCTTCAGCGCCTCAAGCACGCGCTGCGGTGTGGCCGGGATGGTGCGCACCCTGGCGCCGCAGGCGTTGTAGATCCCGTTGAGCACTGCGGGGTGCGGCGCGGACATGGGCAGCTCGCCGGTGCCGGAAGCGCCGAAGGGCCCGAATTCCCTGGGGGTCTCCATGTGGATCAGCTTGATGTCGTCGGGGATGTCCTCGATGAAGGGCAACCCGCAGGTGATCAGGTTGGTGTACTTCTTGGGATCCAGGAAATCCTCGGTGAGGGCGAAGCCGATGCCCTGAGCGATGCCGCCGTAGAGCTGGCCCTCGACGACAGCAAAGTTGTTGATCTTGCCCACGTCGCTCACCAGGGTGAAGCGCTCCACACTGGTCTTGCCGGTGGTCACGTCCACGGCCACCTCGGCCATGAAGACCCCGTACATGTGGTTGGCGAAGGGATAGCCCTGGCCGGTCTCGTCGTCCATACCGGTGCAGTGCTGGACCTCGCCGTCGTTGTTGCGGATGGTGGCGGTCCATTCCCCGGTGTAGTAGGTGGGGATGCCCTCGGCGACCATCTCGTCGTAGGTGCGGTAGCCGCCGTCGTCCCTGCGCATGGCGTCCAGCAACTTGTTGCAGCTCTCGACGATGGCGTTGCCCACCATGTGCTGGCAACGGCTCGCCGCCGCCGCGCCGCTGTTGGGCGCCTTGGCGGTGTCGTTGCAGACCAGCTTGATCTGCCCGGGCTTGATGCCGATCTCCTTCAGCGCCTCGTGGGCGGTGCCCACGCAGCCCATGTCGGCGCCCTGGCCGTGGTCCTCCCAGGTGTTGTAGATGGTGACGCCTTCGGGCGTGAGTTCGATATCGCTCTGGGCGTTGTCGGGGCCGTCGTCGTTGGAGTTGTAGATCCCGATGGCAACCCCCACGCCGCGCTTCACCGTGTCGGTGGAGTTGGCTGCAGCGCGCTTTTTGGCCTGCTCGTAGAGCGGCCGGATCCTGCGGATCATGGTGGGCAGCGGATACACCTCAGGCCGCTGGCCGCTGGGCATGGTGTCCCCGGGCTGCATGATGTTCAGCTCGCGGAAGTCCAGCGGATCCATGCCGACCTTCCCGGCCAGTTCGTCCACGGCTACCTCCGAGGCCAGATAGGTCTGGGGCGCGCCGTAGGCCCGGAATGCCCCGCACCACTTCTGGTTGGTGAAGAGCGTGTACCCGGCGCCCTCCAGGTTGTCCAGGCCGTAGGGGGCGAGGAAGAACTGGCCGCCCTTGTTGGTCAGGTCCTGGCTGGATTCAGAGTAGGGGCCGTGGTCCACATACCAGACCGGCTTGGCGGCTGTCATCCTGCCCTTCTCGTCGGCGCCGATCTTGACGTTGAAGAGGAAGGGCGAGCGCTTGGGCGTGCGGATGATGTGCTCCTTCATGTCGAAACGCATGTAGACCGGCCGGCCGGTGGCGACGACGCAGGCGCCGATGTAGTGCTCGTTGGTGACGGCCACCTTGTAGCCGAAGGAGGCCCCCATGTTGTTCTCGATGATGCGGATCCTGGAAGGCGCCACCCCGAGGCCCCGGGCGATCATCATCTGATGGCGGTAGACGCAGATGCTCTTGCTCTGGATGGTGAGCCGGCCCTCGTCGTCGTAGTAGCCGAAGCCGCAGTCCGTCTCGATGGTGAGGTGGGGCTGGCGGGAGCTGTAGTAGCTCTCCTCCACGACATGGGCGGCCTTGTCCAGCAGCTTGTCTACGTTATCGCCCTTCCTGACGGGGCGCTTGTTGAAGGCGTTCCTGACGCCCTCAAGGTCCTCGATCTCGTCGTAGACCCGGGGGGCGTTGGGATTCATGGCCGATTCCACGTCAAGGAGCGGCTCCAGCTCTTCGAGATCCACCTCCACCGCCGCGGCGGCCTGGCGGGCGTGCTCCTCGGAATCGGCGCAGACGATGGCCACGGCCTCGCCCCACTGGCGGATCTTGTCGTCGGCGATGATGCGCCGCTCCCAGCCGTCGGTGGTGCAGGTGGCGGATCCCACCTGGCCGCGGATTCGGTTGGTGCCCTTGTTGGCCCTGATATCGTCGGCGGTGACCACCTTGGCCACACCGGGCATCCTCTCCGCTTCGGCGTAGTCCACCTTGAGGATCCTGGCGTGGTGGGTCTCGGGACAGACCGGCACGGCCCAGAGGGCGTTGTCGGGCAGCTTCTGCGCCACGTCGTCGCCGAAGTCCCAGGTGCCTGTCGCCTTGGCTACGGCGCTGGGACGGGGATAGGAGGTCCCCCAGACGGCGCCATCCTTGCCCAGCGTTTCGGAGAAGTCGGTCATCTCGGCCTCGCCGCGGAGCACCTTGGCCGCTTCCATGACGGCATCCACGATCTGCACGTATCCGGTGCAGCGGCAGGCGTTGCGGTTCTTCTGGAACCAGGTGCGCACGTCCTCCCTGGTGGGGGAAGGGTTCTCGTCGAGCAACGCCTTGGCGCTCATGATGAAGCCCGGCGTACAGAATCCGCACTGGATGGCGCCGAACTTGACGAAGGCCCACTGCAGGGCGTGGAGCTTGCCCGGGGCGCCGACGCCTTCGATGGTCATGATCTGGGCATCCTCGGGCACCTTTTCCCACTTGATGATGCAGGAACGCACCAGCTTCCCGTCCATCAGAACGCTGCAGGCCCCGCACTGTCCCACTTCACAGCCGATCTTGGTGCCCAGCAGTCCGAGCTGCTCCCGCAGGATCCTGGCCAGGTTCGTTCCCGCATCGGCGATGACGTCCTGGCGTTGCCCGTTGACCACAATGTGTTTCTTGAGATACTGCATCCGCTACGATCCCTCCTGTCTCGCATGCATTCAGAGCCCCCGAGACAAAAAAACGCTCCCCGGAAGGGAAGCGTCATCTCTTTCAGCAACCAGCTACGGCACGGCACGCCTGCTGTTGCCTACTACGCTCCTCCTTTCCAAACACGGGAGGCCGCCCCGTTTCCGGAACAACCCTATCGGCCGAACAACCCTGGATCACGACAATCTGTAGGTCCCTCAGCTCGGAGGCTCTATGCAATTTGTGCTTATGGTAGCACAGTCGATGTAGACGGTAAAGGTGATCGGGCAACAATCTGTGGACTGTGTGCAATAACGCCCCGCAACTGGAAAGGGCAAGCGCAGCCCATGCCCTTCCGTTGTCACAACGGCACCGACCCAATCGAGATTGCGCAACACCACGGATGGTCATCGCCATGAATGTGGCGTATCCTTAAGATGGATTCAAGAAGCATCGCCAGGCAAGGAGGCATGGAAGCACAGTTTTCACTACACAATTGCCCCCATTTTGATCAAACAGGCGCAAGAATTACAGCCAACTTTCCCGTGCAGCGAACCAAAAATCCTGCAGCCATGGTCACAGCCGTCCCAAATGATCGGTTTCACAAATAGCGCCGCATTCTCGTGATATCTCGCGTCATCCGTCTTCTATGGCTGGCCAGTCCTCTTCGGAAATGCCGATGCTTTCGAGCAGATTTGCGTGAGTGAAGAGGATCG
>JAIPGA010000015.1 GCA_021736445.1 Synergistales bacterium
CACCGCCGACCCGAGCTGCAATATCGTCAAGCCGCCAGCCCTGTCTCTCTCTCATTGGCCTCTCTGATCCTCCCTACAGATTTCCAACCGCCCGGATACAGAGGGTATCCTCGTCGCGCTCGTCGAAGTAGAGCTCGAAGGCGGTATGCTCCGATGTCCGCCAGCCCACTGCACCGTTGGCCTCGCCGTTTTCGCTGTACCGCAGCCAGAGGTAGGGCCGTCCCCGGGCTCCGTCGTACTGCACTCTGTACCAGTAGCCGCCGGGGTTGCTGGACCACTCCGCACCAAGCCAGAGACGCCGCATGGGATACCACCGCAGGCCCCAGCGTGTTTCCAGGGCGAAATCGTCGAGCTCCGTCAGCCATTCCCCGTAGAGCTCGGCATCCCAGCCGGACCAGAACTGTGCCTTGTGGCCCAGATGCACCCCCACTTCGGGATAGTGTTCGTCCGTGCCGGCGAAGGCGGCTGCCCAGGCCCATATGGTGTAGCGACGGCTCTCCACCTGCACCTCCAGACGGGAAATGGTGTCTGGTTCAAAATGAGGGGTTACCTCGGACTTGGTCTTTCGCACCAGTTCTTCGGACCCCATGACAGCCCTGACCCAGGCCCCGATGTCGCTGCTGTGCCGGGTGACCCAGGGCAGCGGCAATCCCGCAAGGGGGGAGAGCCGCTCCAGCACATCGTCACGGAGCTCCTCCTGGAACATCAGCGGCAACGTGGTGGAACGGAAGCGCGGCAACAGCGCCAGAAGCAACGGCGGTTCGGGGTGCAGAGCGATCCGCAGTTCCGCGGAGTGCTGCTCCCGGATATGCACCGAGGGCGTGATCCCCCAGCCCGGGAACACCGTCTCGCCCGCCTCGCCGACGGCCTCCCGCAACGCCCGATCGGCCCAGCCCAGCGCATCGACGGGCAGTGCCGCGACAAGCCCCCAGACGCGCCGCTTCAGTATGGCGGCATCCCTCCGGAACCAGCGGAGGACACGGTCTTCCAGTCCAGGGTTGTCCACCGACACCCACCAGGTCGGGGGCTCGGTCTCCGGCTCCAGCAGGAGGCGCAGGTTCTTCCCGTCCACAGAGACCTCGGGCACACGGTAGCCCTGAAACAGTCGGCGGCTGACCATAGCCGCCAGACGCTCTCTCCCCGATGAAGAGCTCTCCTTCCGGCGGATCTGCTGCCACACCGCCTCGGCGCTCTGCTCAACGGAAGGCAGGAGCCATTCGGGCACCCCCTGCACCTCCACGGCGGCCTGCGCCGGCGCCGTCACAAGAAAGGCTGCGACAAGGGCCGCCGCAGCCTGGAGCGCTCCTATCCCGCGCATCACACCAAAGATGCTAGAACATCTCGCCGAATCCAAAATGGGTCCTGGTCTCCTCATCCCCTTCGGCCACATCCAGCCGGAGGTTGCCGATGGGCGTCACCACGCGGAACCCGACGCCGAAGGCGTCCTTCAGCGTTCCCAAATCGAACTCCTTGCCCACATCGGTGTCCCAGGCCATGCCGGAGTCGTAGAAGGCGACCACCGAGAAGGCATCCTTGATGGGCAGACGGAACTCCACGTTGGCGAGGAACATCTCGTCGCCGGCGAACTCGTCGTCCCTGTAGCCCCGGAGATCGTTGTTGCCGCCCAGGAAGTACTGCTCGGCCCAGGGAACCGATCCGGAGGAAAAACCCGAACGAACCCGCGCGGCGAAGATGGGCGGGTTGTCCTCGTTCACGTCCTCCAGCTGGCCGATATCGATGTACTGCCCGAGGCCTGTCACCGGCTTGTAGTAGCGGGCGTCCAGCCAGTACTTGGTGAAGTCGAAATCGCCGCCCAGGGCCTCGAAGGCCTTCTCCACATTCAGCGACTCCTCGTCGCCGTCGGGGTAGCTCAGGTATTCGTCCAGCGTGGAGCGCTTCAGCTGGCCGGTAAGGGAGAAGGTCTTGCCGCCCAGGAGCTTCTCCCGAACGTAGTAGGGATCGAAGTCGCCGGAGGTAGCGGTGATATCCGTATCGTGCCAGTCCACCGTCACGTACCAGCTCAACTGGGGATTGCCGCGGAACTTCTTGCCGGCACCCACATACATCCCCTTCTTCTCCTCGTCGTATTCGAACTGCCATTCGCCGTCTTCGTAGTGATTCATTTCCTCCCAGTTGCGCTGGTAGACACCGACCTTCCAGGCGTAGCGGGTCTCGTCCATGTAGGTGTCGCTGTAGCGGGCCCAGTACTCCTCCCGGTCGCCGAGCTCGAAGCCCACTCCGAGGGTGTGGCCCAGTCCCTGCCAGTTGGTGTCCTCGTAGCCCACACCACCGCTCCATCCGCTGGAGGAGCCGTGTCCCACCGAGAAGGTGACGCTGCCGGTGCGCTTCTCCTGGACGGTCAGCACCAGGGTCACCTGGCTGGGGTCTTCTCCGGGTTCGAAGCCCACATTGACATCCTCGAAGTACCCCATCTGCTGGAGTTTGTTGAGGGAGTGCCGGAGTATCTTTGAATTGAAGAGGTCCCCCGGCTCCAGCTTGATCCGCCGCCGGATCACGTCGGTCTTGGTCTTTTTGTTGCCCTGGATGATGATCTCCTTGACCTTTGGTTCGATAATCTGGACGCTAATGATGCCGTTTTCGACCTGCACATCCCGCACCCGGACCAGAACGTAGCCCGCATCCTGGTAGTGCTCCTTGATGCGCTGCAGATCATGCTGGAAAAAGACTCTGTTGAACACCGTCCCGGGCGACGAAAAGACGATCTTCCCCAGCTCCTCGTCGGAGAACGCGTCGTTGCCCCGGAATCGGATGTCCTTGATGGTGGGGTTCTCCGTCACCTGGAAGGTCACCGTGACGCCATCCGGGGGCTGCGGCGTCAGTTTCACATCCACCACGGAAAAGTAACCGAGTTCGTAGATGGCCTCGACATCCTCTTTGAGCTGCTCCCGGTCGAGCTCCTCGCCGGCCTTGGTCTTGACGGCGCTCACGATATGGCGGGCCACGACGTTTTCGTTCCCCTCAACGTTGACCTCGGTAACGAGAGGGGCTGCCGCTGCAATGTCCGCACAAAGCAGAGCGGCGCCTATCACTACGAGTCCTACGAGTACGAGTGGTTTTTTTCTCACCCGCCACTCACCCCTTCCTCAAACTTGTCGTTTCGGCGATCCCTCTACGGGTTCGACTCCCGCACTACCTCCATCGCCGGCCCGCGGAGCACCCGTTCGCCGAGCTGCACCAGCGCCAGCACCTCGCCTGCCGACGGCTCATCCTGCGGGGCCGCCGGTTCGCTTTCCAGCGCCCTTCCTTCGGCCCGGAAGGTCCTTCCGCCGTCGCTCTCCGCGGAGGTTTGTCCGCCGCCCGGTCCGGCCTGGGCCGCAACCGGCGTGTTCTCCTCCTCCGCCTTCTCCTCTTGCACTGCAGAGGCGGTCTGCTGCTCCGGCGCGACCTCTCCGGAGCGGGCCGCCTGCCTGCTCAGCCCCTCGCGGATGCGCTGCAGGAGCTGCTCCTCATCCTCCGTAACAAGGACGAACCGCCTCTGTTGCGTTTCATGGCCGTCTTCGGCGGCAGGATCCCTCTCCCTGTGGCGGGTTGTTTCGGAGAGCGGAACAGCAATCGCCAGGAGCACAATCAGGGCGATCCCCGCACCGCGGAGCACCGGGCAGATTGCCGCTCTCCGGGGTTGCCCGCTCTCTCCCTCGGCGGCCGCACGGCGGGCCAGTTCGTCCCGTACTCGCTGCATCTCTGTCCGTGCGCATTCGATCTCGGCGTAGGCCCTGGACCACGATTGATGGTGCACCGCCCGGGTACACCTGTCAAGCCACTTCCGTACCCTCTGCAGATACCGCTCCATCAGCGCCCGTCACTCCCAAAACGAGATTGTACAGAGTGATCCCGTACAATTCATTATCACACACTAGCCGCCTGGAGTGGCCGAACCGGCCCCGAGGAGATGACGCAACTTGACCAGCACCCGGCGTTTGAGGCGGTGGAGATAGCTGACATCGATGCCGCACTCCCGGGCATACTCCTTTGCCTGGGCTCCCTCGAAGAAGAGCTTTCTGATGATGGCCTCCTCCCCCTCCGAAAGCGCCGCCAGACTCTCGCGCAGCGAGAGAACCCACTCATCGGGCACCTGCTCGGCACTGCGGCAGGAGGAGAGGTAGTCGCCGGCCACGGGTGTGGGTGCTCTGGCCTCCACACGCTCGAGATAGTTGAGCATCCTCCCTCTGATTCTGTGGTACGCAAAGGTGCTGAATCGCGTCCCCCGATCGGCGTCGAAGGCGTCGACGGCACCGATCAGGGCCAGCATTCCCTCCTGGGCAAGATCCTGCCGGCAGCCGGCCGGAGCCTTGAGTTTCCCCAGAAACCAGAAGACCAGGGGACGGTACGCCACGATCAGCGTCTCCCGGGCGTCCTCGTCTCCTCTCCGGAGGGCATCCCACAACAGGGACTCCTCTACCGGCGGGGAACCGGAGGACGCACTGCTCTCCTCCGCTCCTTCATGGGCATCGCACTGCCGATGTTCCACCACGATCCCAACCCCCATCCACAGTAACGATACTATTGTAGCAGCATCGGAGATGAGAAGCTATTGGGGAATAGGGAGCTCGTGGGCTCTACTCCCCGGCACCAGCGTATGCAGCCGATCGTTCCAGAAACAGAGACGCCAGCTGCAGGGGCTCTCTTCCACTGCGGTGATGGAACAGTTGTCCAGACGCATATGCCAGACCTGAGAAGGCCGGAAGCCGATCAGCGACACCAGTGCCGCCCGGATGCTTCCCCCGTGCCCCACCAGGACGATCCGTCCCTCGGCGGAAGAGAGCAGCGGCGCGATCGCCTTGCCGACACGCCTCACCGCTTCCTCGAAGCTCTCTCCACCCGGTGCGCGGACCGAGGAGGGATCGCGCTTCCACCGCCCATGCATCTCGCCGTAGCGCCGGGTGATCTCGTCGGCGGTCAGCCCCTCCCATTCACCGAAGTCCAGCTCCTCCAACCCCGGGATCATCGCCACGGCAGGCCCCGATGCCGCCGCCCCGGCAATGAGCTCGCCGGTGCGGGCCGCTCTGCCCAGGGCACTGCTGTAGATGGCCTGGGGATGCCACTGCGCTAACCGCGCCCCCAGCCGCCGGGCCTGCTCCTCCCCTGTCGGGGAAAGCGGTACGTCCGTTCTGCCCTGGTACCGCCGCTCGGCGTTCCATACCGTCTCTCCGTGGCGCACCAGTAGCACTGTCTTTGTCCCCATCTGTCATCCCTCCTCGCGGCATGGTCCTTCCCGGAGCGATCCTCCGACCTCTTCGCGCCTCTGCCGCGGGGAGAGGCGGACCAGGTCGCCCCGGGCCACAGACACAAAGAGAATGCGGGATATGCCGCAACATAAAAAAAGCCACCCCGAAAGGTGGCTTGCTTCTGCTGGAGCCGGCAGGCGGACTTGAACCGCCGACCTGCGCATTACGAGTGCGCTGCTCTACCACTGAGCTACACCGGCAAAAACGATGGCGGTCCCAACGGGATTTGAACCCGTGTCGCAGCCTTGAAAGGGCTGTGTCCTGGACCACTGGACGATGGGACCGCAACTGGTGAGTCGTCTGGGATTCGAACCCAGGACACCCGGATTAAAAGTCCGATGCTCTGCCAGCTGAGCTAACGACTCGACTCGTGAGCGGGAATTACTATAACGGGGGTTGGGAGACGTGTCAAGGTGGGAGGGGTAAAAAAGGCCAGGTAAGGGGAAAACAGCGTTGCGGCCCCCACAGACAACTGGGACAGACAGAGAGTTTGTGGTACAAAGGAGAGCGCCACAGGCGCTCCGGGAGTCGAAGCATCCCTCCCGGATTCATCAGCCAAGAAAGGACAGTGCAATGCAAACCTTCCGCTCGATCTTTCTTTCGGACACACATGTGGGAATACGCTGGAGCAAGGAGGAGATGCTCGCCGAGATGCTGGAAAGCGTCCAGTGCCGTCACCTCTACCTGCTGGGAGACATCATCGAAGGATGGCGGCTTCGGAAGAACAAGAGCCTCCCCCAGGCGGGCAACACCATCCTGCGGCATATCCTGAAGCATTCGCGGGAGAGCAGCATCACCTACATCCCCGGCAACCACGACGAGTTCATGGATGTCTTTACGGGCTACACCTTCGGCAATATCAGCATCAGGGAACGGGACGAGCACACCACCGCCGACGGTCGCCGGTTCGTTCTTCTCCACGGAGACGAATTCGACCTCGCCGTCCGCTACGGCTACCTGCTCTCCCGATTCGGCAATGTGGCCTACAGCGGCACCCTCTGGCTCAGCGCCTTTCTCAACCGTTTCAGGTCGCTGCTCGGGATGGAGTACTGGTCGCTGGCGCAGTATCTCAAGGATCGGGTGAAAGACCGGGTCACCGCAGCCAGCGACTTCGAGAACGCCCTGGTCGCCGAAGCCCGCTACCGCGGCGCCCAGGGAATCATCTGCGGCCACATCCACCGCCCGTCACTGCGGGATATGCAGGGGCTGCGCTACGGGAACTGCGGCGACTGGATCGAACACTGCACCGTTATCGTAGAACGCGAGAACGGACATCTGGAGTTGATGCAGTGGAAGGACAGCGAAACCGGACTGGTCCCCTACCGGGATTGACCCGGCAGGCCGCAATCACCTTGCCGGCGGCGTCACCCCAAAGCAACCGCGGGGAGATCCGAGCGATGCAATCCGGATACCCCCCGCGCTGTGAGAGCCGATCGGAGGCCTCCAATCGGCAACCGCCCGTGATGCCGGGGAACGGCTAGTCCAGAGCGTTCCCCACCTGATCGCCATATTCGCGGCACTCGGCGGCATACCGCTCCAGGCGCTGCCTTGCGACACCGGCGGAACGGCGCACCTCCCCCGGAGCGGTGCCGCCGGGAAGACTCCGCCTCGCTACAGCCGACTCGATACTCAGGATCTCCATGAGATCCTCCTCCACCTGCGGGATCAGCTTCCGCCATTCGGCAAAGGTCAGGCTGTCCACACCCTTTTCATTCTCCCGACACCAGCGGACGGCATTGCCGACCAGCTCATGGGCTCTTCTGAAGGGCACCCCCCGGTCCACCAGATACTCCGCCACATCGGTGGCCAGGGTGAAACCGCCCGCAAAACCGGCCACGGCACGCTCCCTGTCGATGGAGATGCTCGCCACCACGCCGGGAAGGATGTCGGCCATCTCCGCGCAGTTGTCCAGCGTCCGCCAGAGCGAGCGCTTGTCTTCCTGGAGGTCGCGGTTGTAGGTCATGGGCAGCCCCTTCACCAGCATGGCAAGGTCCGCGTAGTTGGCCAGCCCCTGGGCGGACCTGCCGCGCAGCAGCTCCAGCACATCGGGGTTTTTCTTCTGGGGCATCATGCTGGAACCGGTGCAGAGCGCATCGGGAAGGTCGAGCCAGCCGAACTCTCTGGTCATGTAGATGATGAGATCCTCGGCCAGCCGGCTGACATGCACCGAGAAGAGATTGGCGAAGTGGTGGACATCGAACTGGTAATCCCGCTGGGCCACAGCGTCGAGGCTGTTCTCGGTGATCCCGGAAAACCCCAGCTCCCCGGCTGCGTAGCTGCGGTCCAGAGGCAACGTGGAACCCGCCAGAGCCCCGGAACCGAGAGGGCACTCGTCGAGGCCTTCCAGCGCCTGCAACAGGCGGCGGAAATCCCGCAGGAAGCACTGTCCGTAGGAGAGCAGGAAGTGGCCGAAGGTGATCGGTTGCGCCTGCTGCAGATGGGTGTAGCCGGGCACCACCGTGGTGGCCTCGGCCTCGGCCTTGTCCAGGACAGCCGTCAGCAGGAGCTCCAGCCGATCGCCCAGTCGGCAGAGCTGAGACTTGAGATAGAGGCGCACCGTCGTCGCCACCTGATCGTTCCTGCTGCGTCCGGCGTGCAGCTTGGCCCCCAGCTCGCCGCACCGCTCCGTCAAGCGCTGTTCCACGTTCATATGCACATCCTCCAGGGATTCCCTGGGGACAAAATCGCCCCTTTCCGCTTCTTCCGCAATGGACCGCAGTGCCTCCTCAAGGGTGCGGCACTCGCCGGGCGTCAACAGACCCACCCGGCCGAGCATCCTGACATGAGCGATGCTCACCTTGATATCCGCACCAACCATACGCCAGTCGAGATCGAGAGACTGGGTGAAGCGCTGCACCCTGGCATCGGTCTCCTCGGAAAAACAACCCTTCCACATCACTGGTTCACCTCCATTTCGTTCCGCATACGAACCTGACGGACCACTCGACCCTGCCGGGCGACGAGTTCCATCACCATACCCCAGAGCAGCCCGGACTCGCTGTGTCTGAAGGACGTCTCGCCGGCCAGCGACAGCAGGCGCTCCACCACCACGAGTCCCGGCAGGATGATGTCCGCCCGCCGTGGATGCAGCCCAACGACATCCCTCCGCTCCTCCACCGTCAGGCGTCGCATCCGCTCAATCAGCGCTTCGACACCCTGCAGGGGGATAACGGCGCCGTGGATACGCGCCGGATCGAAGTCGCGCCAGGGGATCTCCGCCAGCATCATGGCGATCGTCGACGAGGTGCCGCCCACGCCGGCAAGCCCGCCGGGCCTGAATCCCGACGCATCCAGGGCGGCGTCGACGGTCCTCCGTATCGCCGCAAGATCCTCACCGCAATCGCCCAGGAGCCGCACCGCTCCAAGGGGCAGCGAAACGGCCTCTTCCGCTCCGGCAAGCTCCAGGCTGCCTCCGCCGAGATCGAAGACCGTCTCCACATCGCCCAGCCCAATCCGGACCGCCCTGTACCCAAACCGGGCTTCGTCCTCCCCGGAAAGGCGCTGCAGCGGTATCCCCGCGGCCTCCGCCAGCCGCTGTTCGGCAGCATCGGCATTCTCCGCACTCCGGAGCGATTCGGTGGCGAAAAAGACCCGGTTCTCCCGGGGGACACCCTTCCGGTCGAGATGGTCCACCGCCTCCCGGAGCGCATCGAGCGTCCGCTCCAGCGCTTCGTCTCCGATACGATATGCCCTTTCGGAGAGCCCCTCGGTGATGCGGGGCGTCCACAGCCCTCCATCGACAAAGGAAAGGGTCTCCCCCTTACGGGAGAGAATCAGTGTGCGCAGTGAATTCGATCCTAGATCGATCGCTCCGTAGCGGGACATCGTCACTCCCCTCTTCGCTGTTCCACAGGCAGGGGAAGGCCCCCGGATCGGTGCAACAGAGGCCGCCCACCTGACTCCGAAGCCGGAACGCCGCGGGATGCCGGCCCATGCCAAGCCAGGACGCAACCTGCAGATGCAGGCATTTCACGGCGATCCCGCCCAGCCGATAGTCGATCCCTCCCACGCCCCTCCGCCGGATACCTCTGTATCTGGAGCGATCCCGTCTCTGGAGAAAGGCGCGCCGTCCTTTTTCCAGGAGCGCAAGACGCACCAGGGCATGGCAGCGGTGATAGCGCCGCCATGCAGCGGCATCGGCCGCGACCGCCCTCTCCAGCTGAGCTATGCCGCCTTCGGTCTCCAGCTCGCCGCAGCGCCTGCAGAGGTAGGGGCAGGTGAGCCAGAAGGTGGTCGGGAACGGTGTGTCGCGGTAGACCGGGGCGACAACCACCACCTGCGGCGCCCCCCATCGGCAGCGACGCGCCACACCGACCATCGGTGCCGTGTCGAAACGCTCCCGCTTCCGCTGCTGTCGTTTCACACAGTCCCTGTCCGACAGCGAAGGCAGGGCGAAAAAAAGGGGGGGACACCCCCCCTTTGGTACCACCGCGCCCCCCGCCAACGCAGAGGGGCTACTTTTTGCTGCCACGCTTCTTTGCGCCCTTACCGCTTGCCTTGCTGTTAAGCGTTGTAAACTTTTCGTCGCTGTCTTTCATGAAATTGGACAAACGCTTCTCGAAGTCATCGTCATCCCTGGGACGCTTCTTCTGGGGCTTCGGCTGCAACGCCTTGATGGACAGGTCGATACGGCCCTTCTCGTCGATCTTGATCACGCGGGCGCGCACCTTTTGTCCCAGCTCCAGCACATCCTCCACCTTCTTGACAAATCCATGCGAAAGCTCCGAGATATGCACCATGGCCTTCTGGCCGCCAGACAGCCGCACAAAGGCGCCGTAGGGCGCCAGGTGTTCCACCGTACCTTCGACATCCGTTCCGACACTGATCTGATCCTTGGGATCGCTTTTCTCTTCAGCCATTTCCTCTGTCAACCCTCCAGATGATAGACAGGCATTACCCCGCTTGTGCACCCTTCCCGGCATGCGCACTTCCTTTGATCGACCTGACCCGCACTCCGGCAGTACTCATCGTCTAGCGGCCGGAAGAACCACCCCCAGCCCTGCCCCTGGGGCGATTTTCCAGCCACTGCCAGGAGAGAGCAGGGGTTGCGCCACCTTTGCGCAACAGCAGAAGGTGGTAGGAATCCCAGGAACTACAGTACGGATCATACCAGCAGTGCAGCGCCCCCTCTTCCTTGTTCAGTGCACTCCTGGTCACCGCCTTCCGGATCACCGGCGAGAAGATCCCCAGGAGCACGGCGTTGCGGAAAGAGGGCCTCCCGGCCAGATAGTGGATACGATTCTGCCGCCGCTGCGGCAGCCTGGAAAGCAGGCCGACAGCCTTGTGCACCACCGGCCTGCCTGACTTCAGCGCCTTCTCGCCGTGAAGCTCGGGAACAAAGGTGCCGGGCGGCCGCCCATGCACCTGAGGCACAAAGGTGGGGAATTCCTGCCGCCCCCCTTTGACACCGCTCCGCTGCTGGATCTGCAGCCCCTTTTTCCCCAGGGACCTGCTCTGTATACCCAGCTGGTTGACCACCGAGGAACGCCCCAGCCTCCGGATCATATCGGGACGCTCGGCACACTCTCCCAGCTTCCGCACCGTCACGCCACCCATAAAGAGCCTGCGCAGGGCCTCCAGAATCTTTCGGGAGAACCGTTCGCCCTTACTCATGGCTCCCCTGCTCCTCGTAGACGATATCCATGGCCTTCCGTATCCGTGCAAAGGGTTCGAGGAGATCCATGGTCTCCGCAGCCTCCTCCAGCAGGGGAACCACGGTATCAACCTTCCCCAGGTCGCCTTTGGGAAGCCTCAATCTGTAGGGAGCGCTCATGGAGGTCAGCTGCACCAGATAGAGGCCGTCCTCGGGCTGTTCCATCCGGTCGCCCACGTTGTCGAGCGGTTTGTGGGTGCTCTCCTGAAGCATGGCCACCGGCTGCTGGGTCACACCCCGCAGCGGCCCCAGGAGCTCCCTGGAAGAACAGAGCCACAGCGCCGGAGCAAGCTCGATCGCTTCCACCAGATTCTTCAGGATCACCTCTTCGCGCAGGTAGACATCCAGCGCTCCGCCGTAGAGCACGCGCTCCAGCTTGGTCGGTCTGATGGGATCGGTGTAGCGGAAATCCCGGGGGATGCCCCGCAGGTCCGAGACAAGGGCTGCTCCGTGGTAGACCTCTTTATCGTCCTCTTCCAGAAAGAAACCGAGTAACTGTGACTGTTCACGCATGATTCGTCCTGCCTCCGGCTCTCCCTGTGGATTCACGCATAGAAATCGAGATGGCTGTCACCCTCCGCCCCTTCTTCATCCTCCCGGCCTCCGTGACCGGAACGGTTCCGGCCGCCGGCTTCCTGTCGGCCTTCCCGGTCTTTCCTGATCATGTTTTCCGAACCGGACTCGTCACCTGCCTGTACCTGTCTGGCCCGTTCACGCCGCTGTTCGTCGATCTCTTCGTCCTGTGCGGCCTGCGAAGCCATGGCAGACGGATCTCTGCTGTTCTGCTGCTGGGCAAGATCCTCCAAACGCAGAAGCGTCAGATTCCATTCAGTGGGATGCAGCATCCCCCCCACCCCCTCACTCGTCCGCTACCGCAACGGCTGCGGTTTGACCTCCCCCTCATGGTAGACAAAGGAGATCGAATGCATGTCTTCTCTGACCAGGTATTTGACCCCCCGTATGGCAATGGAGGTACCGGAGTGCACCGTCCCCCGGACCTCGACCTTGCCCTCCTTGCGGGCACCCTCGATCTCCTGCTCCAACGTTTCCAGCTGCTTCGCGATGTTTTTCTGCTGCGCCTGCAGCTGGAATTTGGCGCGGGTCAGCTTGAGCATCACCTGCCGCTTCTTCTCGTCCAGCTTGCCCAGCGATTCGATCTTTTTGAGGAAGGTCAGGTTGCCGGAGATCTCCGAAAGCTTGCCTTCCACCTCCTCCTGGTTACGCTGGAGGGTTTCGTACTGCTCCTTGAGCTTGGGCGGCTGGCCCACGACAACCTCGGTCTTGGTTCCCATATCGTTGCCCAGGGTCTCGCAGCGGACACCGCGGCCGGCCTGGACCTTTCCGCCGACAATCAATCCCTTGCCGCCCTGCACGGCATCGATGGTGCCTTTGGCGCCGATATCAGAGTGCATGATCGCTTCGGCGACAAAGATGTCCCCCTCGCTCCGAACCCAGGCCTGCCCACAGTAGGTGCAGATGATATTGCCCCTCGCCTGAATCCGCCCTCTGGACATCCCGCGGATACCGCTCTTCAGGGTCACCGTTCCCTCACAGGAGATGGTAGCTCCCTCTACGACACCGTTGACGATGATGTTGCCGCCGGCGGTGACGTCAAAGCCTTCGCGGACCGTTCCCTTGATGGTGACATCGCCGACAAACTCGATGTTTCCGGTGCTGTAGTCCACGTCGCCGGGCACCTCGTAGACCGGCGAGATATGCACCTTCCCCTCTTTCACGGAGACGTGGCCGTCCATGGCGGTGTAGAGATGCAGTCCATCCTCGGAGAGGGTGGTGTTCTTCCCCGCCGGTATGGACTTATCCTTGGTCTGGCGGGCCTTGATCGGCTTGCCCAGCACACTGGTGCCGTCTTCGGCGGGAACGTGGGGGATCTTTTCCACCAGTTCCTGTCCTTCCAGGACGTTCACGACCGTCCCGAGATTCTTCATGTCCACCCTGTTCTTGTCGATCTCCTTGGGCCTGGCCGGGTTCGTCTCCACCTTGTAGACAAACTCCGTATCCTTCCCCTCTTTCGGCGGCTGCCCCTCCGCGACGGTGACCCACTGATCCGTCAGGCGCTCATCAACAATACGCTGGAGCGCATCCTCCTTGACGCCGAAGGTCACCCCCTGCTCCTGCAGGGCAGCCTTCAGTTCGTCTACGGTGGGCCAGGGCTTGCCAAGAGGCCGCAGCATCCTGAGCTCGGCCCGCAATCCATCCTCGCTGATGCTCACCTCGATGTTGGCGGGCCGATCCAGATCGGGCCGGCGCTCGGCGATGCGAACCGGCTCCCCGCTCCGTTCGTTCACCGCCTCCAGCAGCGCGTCGTTGTCGTAATCCTCGATCTCGCGGTCCGTGACAAAACGTATGGCATCTGTGAGCGTCAACTCTGCATCCGGAGCCACCTGCAGGAAAACCCCTTTGTCGGTCACCGAAAGCGAAAGAGACTGATCCGCGGAACTCATGGGCGATCCCCCTATCACTCAGGTTTGAGAAAAGCACGGACAGTGGCCAGTGCTTTCCCGTGGATTTGCGACACTCTGGATTCGGTCACCCCCAGGGTGATCCCGATTTCTTTGAGGGTCAGCCCTTCCTGATAGTAGAGGGCAAGGACCAGCTGCTCACGTTCCGAGAGCCGCGTGAGTGCATCCTGCACATTGGAGAGCGCCTCGGCGTGTTCCACTCGATCCTGAGCGGAGGGCAGGTCCGACATCAGTGTATCGGCCTTGCTCACCTCGCCTTCGTCGTAGGGAACAGTCTCGTCAAGGGAGGTGATGTAGCTCCGGCTGGACACCTCGAGCAGCTCTCTAAAGGCAGTCTCGTCCATTTCAAGACGCTTCATGAGCTCCTCTTCCGAAACGGCTCCGTACTCCTGGAGGAGTTCCTCGGTCACGCGCTCCAGCCGCTGGAGTTTCTCCCGGCCGGTCCTGGAGATCCAGTCGTACTTCCGCAGTTCGTCAAGCACGGCACCGCGGATACGCGGAACCGCAAAGGTCTGGAACGAAAAGCCCCGCTCCGGTTCGAAGCGCTCGATGGCATCGAGCAGGCCAATGGCGCCGAAACTCAGCATATCCTCGTAGTCCAGGCCGGGAGGCGCCTTGACGGCCATCCGGCCGACCACAAACTTCACCAGAGGGAGATAGCGACGCACCAGCGCCTCGCGCCGCACCTCGGTCCCTTCGCTTCTATAGGCATCCCAGAGGCCTTTGTCGGGCCTGTCAGGCATCGGCATCCTCCTAGAACAAGAATCTATAGATAACAAAAATAAGAACCGCCGAAACCGCCAGGATGACACCCAATCCGATCAACTGGGGCGGAGGGCCCTTCTGCTGCTTCGTTTTGACCTCGCCGGCCGTCACGGTAGAAACCCGCAGATTGGGCGAGAGATTCATGACGCCGATCACGCCTTCGGTGACCGCCAGCTCCACATACATATGTCCGGTGGCGGTCCACTCTGCAGACTGCACAGGGAAGGTAGGCCGTCTTCCCGTCCTGGAAAAGAGCCTCCCGATCATCTTCCCCAATCCGCTGGAGTTGTCAAAGGTAACCTCCACAACATCGCCCACGTTGATCTCGCTGACCGCCTTCCCCTGGACAGGATCAAGAACCGGCGCACAGACCACCCGTATATTGCCGAGCGCATCGCTGTGCTGTTTCTCCTCTTCCGCCTGCGGTTCTTCCTCCGCTTCCTCCTGCTTCATCAGCCCGGACATATCGAGACGTGTCTTGTTGAAACGCTCCAGGTGGAGATCCAGGATAACCTCCATGCGGAAGGCGTCGCTCAAGGACTGTTTGAGCTCCTCCCTGAATCTGTCGAAGGCCTCCTCATCCTGAAAGAGCATATTCACTGTCGTCGGCGCCATCTGGTGCTGGAGAATCTGCTGGATCGATTTGTAGAGAATCCTGTCGGGCATCGTCGTAATGCCGTTGATCGCCGTACGGACGGCCTCCCAGTTCGCCTTGATCGTGAAGCCCGCGGGAAACTCCGCGTAGCCCACCCAGAAGACACTGTTCAGCCACTCTCCGCTGTGTCCCTGGGCCAGGATACAGAAGGCGCCCCTCGCTTCGCCCCGCTTGCGCGGTTCGAACCGTCCTTTGATGGCGATATAGGAGGGGGCCAGTGTCTGGAGCACCGTCGCCGCCTTTTCGGGGTCATACTTCAGCCCGTCAAGCATCGTATTGATCATGTCAGGCGATGTGTGCAGCATCTCGGAGAGGTGCCGCACCGCTTCTGCCTGGGTGCCCGCTCCCGGCTGCGTTCCCTGTTGTTCGTCCTGTCGGTTGTCCTGCGACTGTGTCGTTTCGTTATTGTCCGGTCCCACTGTCCCGCTCCCGATCTCCGATTGTGTCGCTCTAAAACTCTTCTACGCCCATACCCAGGGTCTTGATCTTCAGCACCCAGCCGGGAAGGACAAACTCGATGCTCCTCCCCTTGCTGCCCCCTATCTGCTGCACCTCGATGTCGATTCTGTGCTGATTCAGGAGGGCGACAACAGCCTCGCCGTTCTTGGCACCCACCGCCAGCAGTCCCCCCTGCTTCCCGGGAACCTGAAACATCTGCGCACCGCCCGCCATCTTCGCCTTCAGACGGGAGCGTTTCCCCCCCAGCTGCTCCAGCTGGCGGATCAGTTCGGGAACCGCCGTATCGGCGAACTTTCCCAGCTTCGGCGGGTTCGCCATACCTCTACTGTCGGGCAGCATGATATGCACCAGTCCGCCCACCTTGGCCGTGGTGTCGTAGAGAGCAAGCCCGATACAGGACCCCAATCCCAATGTAACAAAGGTTGCAGGCGCCTTGGACGCCACCAGATCACCCATACCTACGTGTACCGCCTGGGGCACGGGACTCACACCCCCAATTTTGCCAGCAACGCCTCGAGGGAACCTGGGTCGGGAACCATTACGACCGTCCCTTCGATCGGCTGGTCGACATCCTTGACGTGAAGGTGCGTCCGAACAAGGAGCGCGGTATCCCCCATCACACCAAACATAGCCGCAACCACATTCATGATCGCCCCAAGCATATCGTGCGCAACCGCGGGCACAGAGGCCGGCAAGGTATAGCCGGTGAGCATGGACAGGGCGTTCAGGAAGGCTCCAAGGATCATGTTCCCCGACTCGGAGAGCGCGCTGTCCTGCATCTGCGCCTGCTGATCCTCCGACAGATCGCCGAGATCCATCGATATGAGCAGTTCCGTCAGATTCCTGGCCTCCGCCTCGCTGGTAATGAAGATAAGATTGCAGGAAAAATCGCCTTCAACACGGATCAGCACCGCCGACGCCAGATCCTCCGGGGCGCCCAGGGTGTTCCCGATCTCGTAGATCGAGACGAGCCCGGCCACCGGCACATCCATGTCCACGGCGCGTCCCAGCATCTGGGAGAGCGCCGTAGCGGCGTTCCCGGCTCCGATATTGCCCACCTCGCGGATCGCGTCTATCTGCAGCTGCGAGAGGTCTCCCCACTCCATAGCCTATCGTCTCCTAGCCGGCTTTTCTGGTGTACAAGGACGTGGCGTCCAGGATAAGCGCCACATTTCCATCCCCCAGGATGGTGGCGCCGGAGACACCCCGCACCTTGGAAAGAAGCTTGCCCAGCGGTTTGATCACGATTTCCTGCTGGCCGATGAGATCGTCCACGATCAGTCCCACTCGTCCCCGGCCCGCCCGGACAACCACCACAGGGAAGATGTCCTCCTCCTTCCGCATGCTCTCCGCATTGAGAATGGTGGAGAGGTCACGCAGAGGAAGGATCTCGCCCCGGACATTGGTCACCGGTGTCCCGTGGGCATGACGCACCTCCCTGGTTTCCACGAGGAGGGTCTCCTCCACATTCTCCAGGGAGATCGCGTAGGTCTCTCCCCCCACTTCCACGAGGAGAGCCAGCACGATGGCGAGGGTGAGGGGCAGACGGATCACCACCCGGGAGCCCTTGCCCACCTCGGACTCGATCTGGAACTGGCCGCCGAGCGACTGCACCTTGCTCTGTACCGCATCCATCCCCACACCGCGCCCGGAGAGATCGGTCACCTCGCTGGCGGTACTGAACCCCGGGAGAAATACCATTCGGATCGCCTCGTCGTCGGTCATGTTCTGTGCCTCTTCCGAGGTGACAAGGTTTTTCTCCACGGCCTTCTGTTTTACCTTTTCGGGATCGATGCCCTTGCCGTCGTCTTCCACCTCGATGATGACGCCGTTTCCTTCCTGGTACGCGGCGATGTACAGACTCCCCTCCTGGGGCTTGCCCGCCTCCTTGCGCTTCTCCGGCATCTCGATACCGTGGTCCACGGAGTTGCGGATCAGGTGGACCAGGGGATCGCCGATCTCGTCGATCACCGTCCGGTCCAGCTCTGTTTCCTTTCCTTCCACCGTGAGCGAGACCTTCTTGCCCATGTTCTTGGAGAGGTCGCGCACCAGGCGGGGAAATTTGTCAAAGACAAAGGAAACCGGCACCATCCGCAGCTTGGTCACCAGCTCCTGGATCTCGCTGGAGATGCGACCCAGCTGCGAGAGCGGCTCCTCGAAGGCTTTGTATTCGGCCTCGATGGCCAGCCGCTCGATCCGGGCGCGGCCGATCACCAGCTCTCCCACCAGATTCATGAGTTTGTCGAGACGGCCGATATCCACCCGAACGGTCTGGCCGGTGCGCTTGACCTTCTCCTTGGCCTGTGCCTTGGCGTTGGCCGGTGTCGGCGCCTCGGCATCCTGGGGCGCCTCCCGACTGGAGGAGGCCTCTTCGCTCTGCTTTTCGCTTCCCGCGGGCTCGCCGGGCGCCTCGGGCTCCGCAGATTCCCCGCCGGCCTCCCTGGAGGCAAGCTCCTCGGGCTCTTCAACGGCAACCTCGGCGATCTCGCTGATCTTGCCGATGCTCCGCCGTACCCGTTCTTCCTGCTCGTGGGTACCGATATAGAGCACAAAACTCCGTCCGAAGGACTCCTGCTCAAGCTCCTCCACGGGCGGCGCCGTTTTGATCAGCACCCCGAAATCGCCGGCTTTGGAGACCACCATATAGGCGCGGGCCGCCTTGAGCATGCACTCTTCTTCCAGGGTCACCGTCACCCTGAAGACATTCATCCCCTGTTCGTGCGCCTCGGCAAGCCACTCCCGCTCCTGGGGGGTGAGCTCCTCGTGAACCGCTTCGGAATCCGCCCCGCCTCCGCTTTCCTCCTCCTCGTCTTCCTGGGAAAGCCGCTTCTTGATGGTCTCCTTGAGAGGAGCGCTGTCGTAGTCGGCGTCACTGCCCCCGCCCCGTATCCCCTCCACCATTTCCGTCAGGAGATCGAGGCACTGGAAAAGAAGCGAGATATCGTCCTCACCCAGTGCGAGTTCGTCATTCCGGACACGGTCCAGCATATCCTCCATGGCGTGGGTCAAGGAAGACATGCGTTCGAACCCCATCGTGGCGGACATCCCCTTGAGGGTGTGGGCAACCCGGAATATCTCCTGGATGATATCCTTACTTCCCGGTTCGTTTTCCAGATTCAGAAGCAGATCGTTCAGGCTTTGCAGCTGATCGGCAGCTTCGTCGAGAAACGCACCAAGATACTGGTCCATATCCATATTCATGACTATCCTCGTCCCCCAACTTCTGAATTTTTGCCGGCCACCCCCACAAGCTCCCGCAGTGAAGGTCCTATCTCCTGCAGAGGAAGCTGCCTGTCCGCGGCACCGGCCTCGGCGGCAGAGCGGGGCATCCCGTAGACGACAGCGGTTTCACTGGATTCGGAAAACACATACCCCCCACGCTTCCGGATGGCGAGGGCCCCCTTGGTTCCGTCCCGTCCCATCCCTGTAAGAATAACACCTACTGTACCATCTCCGTAGACATCGGCGGCACTGACAAAGAGGATATCCGCCGCCGGTTTCACCGAATGGAGCGGCGGACCGTCGGAGAGAAGGCAACGCATCCGCCCGCCGACGCCCCGCTCTATCATGAGATGACTGCCCCCCGGCGCGACGACGGCGGTTCCCGGCCCAACCTCCATCCCTTCTTCGGCAAGCCGCACCTGCAGCGAGCAGAGTGAATCGAGGCGTCGGGCAAAGGACACGGTGAAATCTCTGGGCATGTGCTGGACAATCGCCACCGGCACCGGGAAGTCCTCCGGCAGATCGGGGAGCACCCGCTGGAGCGCCCGGGGGCCCCCTGTGGAGGCGGCCATCACAAGCAGGGTCACCTTCCTCTTTTTGGGAACCGCCGGCGGCCGGATCTCCGGCGGCGAAGGCTTCGGCTCCCGCACCAGCACACTGGAAAGCGTGGACACCTGGACACCGGCTGCCGCAATCACCTTGCCACGCAGCTCGTCGGCCACCTTATTCATGTCCAGAGAGATGGTCCCCGACGGTTTGGGGACAAAATCCACAGCGCCCGCCGCCAGCGCCTTCATGGTGATATCCGCCCCTTTGTGGGTCAGGCTGCTCACCATGATCACCGGCGTGGGCCGGTCACGCATCACAGACTCCAGAACCTGCAATCCGTCCCGCTTGGGCATCTCCACGTCCAGGGTCACCACATCGGGCCTGAGGGCCTTGATCTTTTCCAGCGCCTGCTCTCCGTCCCGCGCCTTGTCGATCACCGTGATCCGGTCATCCCCGCCGAGGATATCGCCGATGATCTTCCGCATGAACGCCGAATCGTCGACCACAAGCACCCGAATGGGGTTCATGACGACCCCCGCCCGCCTGCCAGGAGTTCCTGCTGCCGGATGTACTGCTGCAACCTTTTGCTGACCGCCACCGGCACCACGGTAAAGGCCACGCCCACGTCCTGCATGCCTTCCTCGTTGGGCTGGGGAACCCACATGGCCCTGCCGAGCACCAGGAAGGGCGATTCCTCGATGTTCAGCGTAAAAAGACCCATCTCCTCTTTCTGGAAGATGCCGTCGGTCTTGCCGTGGCTTTTGTGCTGCAGCCGCATCCCGCCCAGGCTGATATCCAGCACCTTCCCTTCCTTCCAGCTCCCGGAAAGCGGCTTCTCGTCTTCCCTGGAGAGATTGTAGAATCGGCTTTTCATCAAACAGGGCACCCGAACAAAGGCCCGGCGCTGGTGTTTTTCCACCTCGCCCACAGGCCGTACCCACAGGAGTGGCAGATTCCCGCTCAGGTCGCTGCGCACCACCTCGGCCTTTACCCTGAGCGGAGTCGGGTCCCCCTCTACGGTGACCTCCAGGGTAACCCCCCGGTAGAGACGGAGCAGTCCCCCCTTGTACATGGGATGGGCGAGCGCCAGGAGCCCCTCGCGGATATCTTCGAGGTCGGAGATGTACTGACCCTTGAACAGGCCGGTCTGCATCTCCAGGGTAACCTTGTTTTTGATGCGTTTCAGGAACTTGGACTCCAGATTGCCCCTTTTGGCCACGCCGCTATGCCCCCAATCCCAGACGTTTCGTCAGTTTGAAGAGAAAGCTCCTGATCCCCTTCGCCTCCTGCCGGTCGGCAAGGAGCGCCTCTTCCTCACCCGCTCCCTGGCCCGCGATCTGCTCGGCGATCGCATAGAACGAGCGTCCCACCGCCGTACTCTCGTAGAGCTCCACCAGGGGACGGCGCAGCTGCACCGCTTCGCGCACCTTCCTGTCCCAGGGGATATACCCGAGATAGGGGACGGGGACGCCGAGAAACTGCCGCGACGCACCCTGCATGCGTTCGGCCACCCCCCGGGCCTCCTCGTTCGACATCGCCATGTTCACCACCAGACGGATATCCACTCTCCCCCCGGACCGTTGCACCAGGCTCTTGAGCACCCCGTAGGCGTCCCGTACGGATGTCGGCTCCGGCGTCGTCAGCAGGAGGGTCATGTCGGAAGCCAGAGCAAAGGAGAGAATGCTGTTGTGGATACCGGCGCTGGTATCGATCACAATGGTATCGGCTTCGTCCTCAAGGGTCGCCAGCTCCCCGATCAGCTCGTACTGCCTGTTCTGATCCATATCGGCGAGATCCTGCATCCCCGCCCCGCCGGGGAGGACCTTGAGATTCTCGCCCAGGGAGACCAGGGTGCTCCGCACATCGGCGCTGCCGCTGATCACGCTCTTCAAGGTCTTTGTGGGCATCATGCCGAAGAGAAGATCCACATTGGCCATCCCCAGATCGGCGTCGAAGATCAGCACCCGCCGTCCCAGGCGGCTCAGGGCGATCCCGAGATTCACACAGAGGTGGGTCTTCCCGACCCCTCCTTTGCCGCTGAGTACGGCGATGCTCTGGAGCCTTCGGCCCCCGTTTTCGGGGGCCCCTGCGGAAGCCAGTTTCCGCAGGTGAGCAGCCTGGTCGCTCTGCTCTCCCCGGGATGCCGCGTCCTGCCGGCCGCGCACCACAATCGGCGCCTCCTCCAGCTTGCCCCGCTCAGGCGCTTTCAACAGGTTCACCACCAACAAGGGATTCCACTACCGTAGATGGCGAAGCCACCTCGATATCGTTGGGCACATTCTGGCCCACCGTGAAGAAGGAGAGGGGAACATTGAAGTCCATCACCACATTGAAGATATCGGCGTAGGAGCCCGTTTCATCCAGCTTGGTAAAGAGGAAGCTTGTCACCGGCACAACCGCCATCTGTTCCACCACATCCAGCATGTCGGTATACTTCATGTTGGCGGCCAGAAGCAGATGCACCGCATCGGGTTGGAAATGCTCGTAGAGCTCCCGCAGCTCCTCGAGACGCTCGCTGTTCCGGTGGCTTCTCCCTGCCGTATCCATGAGCAGGATCTCCTTGTCCTGTTGTTTTTTGAGGATCTCCTCGATATTGTGGGGCTCGTAGATAACCTCCAGCGGAACCCCCAGAATCCGCGCATAGGTCCGCAGCTGCTCCACGGCGGCAATCCGGTAGGTGTCGGCCGTCAGGAAGAGCACACTCTTCCGCTCCCAGAGGGAAAAGACCGCGGCGAGCTTGGCGATGGTGGTGGTCTTGCCCACACCGGTGGGACCGATGAACATCACCCGGTTTCCCCCGAGGGTCTGGGCGAAATCCGAGCCCAGCACCGGCACCGTAGCGTTCAGCCAGTCCGGGAAGGGGCGACTGTCGCTTTCAGCACGGAAACGCTCCACCAGGGCGCGGGCGTGCTGTTCCGCGACCCCCTGCCCAGTCAGGCGTGCCACCCTGGGGTCCACCGGTTCCGCTTCCGCAGTGGTCCCCGGATCGGCCTTCTCCGAATCCCAGGCATCGAGTCTGGTCAGCACCTCCTCCAGGGACTGCTGCAGCTCCTCCACACGGCGGGAGACACTCTGCACCTTCTCGTCCTGTTCGGCCGCCGGCGGGGATTGCTGGGCCGCGTTCCGGGCCATCGCCTTGGCCTGCGGGGAGATCTCGAAGGTTACCCCCTCCCGGGACTCCCGCTCACCGGACGTCTCGTTCTGTCCAGAGGCTGCTCCGGCAGCCTGGGAATGTTCCCCTGCCACCTGCGGCATCGCCTCTTTGACAGCCTGCTTCACCTCCAGCAGGCGCTGGAAGGCCTTGATCCGATCCGCCGAGGCCTCCTGGTCCGGTTCGCGGTCCTCTTCGAAGATCCCGGCAGTAACCTGCAGCACCTCCTTGCGGAAGAACCCGAGAAAGCCGCCCCGCTTCACACGCTGGCTGGAGAGAATGACGGCGTCCCGGCCGAGCCGCTCTTTGGCGATGACAAGCGATTCCGCCTCATCCTTCGCTTCGTATGTGACCTGCCGTGCCAGACGCATCTATTCCACCATCCCTACAGATTTCAGTTGCACACCCTGGGCGATTTCATTATAGGATATCACGCTTACGTGAGGTAGGGTTCCCTCGATAATACGCCGGACCACCAGGCGGACCTCGGGGTGGACCAGCAGCACCGGATTCTTTCCGCTCATGCTCACCTGCTCGGCGAACTTGGAGACGGCCCCCACCAGCTGCTGCATGGCCTGGGGGTCCATATTCAGCTGCCAGCCCTGCACCAGATCCCCCGACATGGCTTCCTGCACCCGTTTCTCCCAGTCCGGGGAGAGGGTACCCACCGTCAGCGTTCCGTCGCTCTCCTGCAACCCCAGCGTGATCACCCGGGCCAGCGACTCCCGCACCCGCTCGGTGAGGAAATCCACGCTCCGGGAAGCCCGGCCGTAGTCCGCCAGCGATTCGAAGATGGTCACCAGGTCCCTGATGGGTACCTGCTCGCGGATCAGGTTCTGCAGCACCTTCTGGATGTCGCCCAAACCGAGCGCCGAAGTGAGCTCCTCCACCACCGCCGGGTGGGACTCCTTGATCAGATCCACCAGCTTCTGGACCTCCTGGCGGGTCAGGATATCGGCCCCGTAGAGCTTGACCGTCTCGGAGATGTGGGTCGCCAGCACCGAGGGGGCGTCCACCACCGTATACCCCGACGACTCGGCCTGCTCGCGCAATTCCGGGGAGATCCACACGGCGGGCAGCCCGAAGGTGGGCTCCGTCGTGGGCACCCCGACCAAAGTCTCCTCGGAACCCGAGGTGTTCATGGCCAGGTAGTGGTCGGGGAGCAGCTCGCTGCGGCCCACCTCGCCGCCTTTGACCATGATCGTGTACTCCGTGGGCTTCAGCTGGATGTTATCACGAAGCCGGATCGGCGGCACCACCAGGCCCAGCTCCATGGCCATCTGCCGCCGGATGGTACTGATCCGCTCCAGCATGTCGCCGCCCTGGCCGGGATCCACCAGCGGGATCAGCGCGTAGCCGATCTCCACCTCCAGCGGATCGACCGTCAGAAGGGGCAGCACATTCTCCGGCTCCGGGGGAGCCTGGGGCTCTCTGCCCTCGCCCCCCGGCGCCCCTCCCTCCTCGGAGGTTCTGCCGGCGGGACCGCCGGGCTCCCCGGCGGCCTGCTCCTGCAGCTTGCCCTCCCGGTAGACCCGATAGCCCAGAAAGCCCATCAGCGACCCCAGGGTGGCGAAGGGCACCAGCGGCAACCCCGGCACGATGGCCAGCCCCAGCAACATGGCCGAACCGATCCACAGCGGTCGGTAGTAACGTGTCAGCGAGTTGATGATGTCCTCTCCGAGATTGTACTCCCCGGCCGCCCTGGTCACAATGATACCGGTGGCCGTGGAAAAGAGGATGGAAGGGATCTGCGCCACCAGACCGTCGCCGACGGTCAGCAGACTGTAGGTCCCCAGCGCCTCTACAAGGGACATGTCCTGCTGGAAGACCCCCACGCCGAGACCGCCGAGGATATTGATCGCCGTAATGATCAGACCGGCGATGGCGTCCCCCTTGACGAACTTGGAGGCCCCGTCCATGGCACCGTAGAAATCGGCCTCCTTACGGATCTCCTCCCGACGTTCCTTGGCCTGGGTCTCGTCGAGCAGACCCGCGTTGAGGTCCGCGTCGATGGCCATCTGTTTGCCCGGCATGGCATCGAGGGTGAAACGGGCGGCCACCTCGGCGACACGCTCGGCACCCTTGGTGATCACGATGAACTGGATGATCACCAGGATAAGGAACACCACGCCGCCCACCACATAGTTGCCGCCGACCACGAAGTTCCCGAAGGCAGAGATCACCTCGCCGGCGTAGGCATGGAGCAGAATCATCCGCGTGGTGGAGACATTCAAGGCAAGCCGGAAGAGCGTTGCCAGCAGCAGAATGGTGGGGAATGCGGCCATCTGGAGGACACGGTAGACATAGAAGGTGGTGAGCAGCACCACCACACCAAAGGTGATGTTCAATGACAGGAGGATATCGAGCAGCGCCGTGGGGACAGGGACAATCAGCATCCCCACAATGAGGACGATGAGCAGCGCCATGCCGATATCGGCGTATTGGATCATCGAACCGGGCTTTACGCCCTCCTGGTTGGCTCGGGCCATTTCCGCTGCGTCCTTCCCCGCCGGCGTCCCGCGGCGGAACTCAAGATAGTGTGCTCATCATAGCAGCCGATGACAGTTTTGCGGAACAACGGCCGTTACGTACCGCTTCCGGTCTTCACGCGATAGACAAAGGCGAGCACCTCCGCCACCGCCTTGTAGAGATGCTCGGGGATCTCTTCGCCGATCTCCACCATCTCGTAGAGCGACCAGGCCAGCGGCCGGTCCTCCACCACAGGCACACCGTGCTCCTCGGCGATCTCCCTGATCTTGCGGGCCACATGCCCCCGCCCCTTTGCCACCAGCAGCGGCGCATCCATCACCGACCGGTCGTACTGCAGCGCCACCGCCAGTGTGGTCGGGTTGGTGACCACCACATCCGCCTGCGGGACCTCCTCCATCATCCGGCTCCGGGCGAGCTCCTGCTGCTTCTGACGGATGCGGCGCTTGACCATGGGGTCGCCTTCCATCTGCTTGTATTCGTCCTTGACCTCTTTTTTGGTCATCTTGATCTGCCGTTCGAACTCCCACCGCTGATAGACATAGTCGAAGATGGCGATCACGAAGAGCAAAAGCGCCATCTTCATGGCCAGCCACCAGATCTTGCCCATCACGGTGCTCACCCCGGCAAAGAGCGGGAAGTGCACCGTCTGGGCCATGGCGCCCAGCTCCTGCTTCAGGGCCATGAAGAGGACGATCCCCAGCAGCCCAGCCTTGACGATGGACTTGGCCAGCTCCACAAAGGAACGGATGGAGATCACCTTTTTGAGTCCCGAAATAGGGTTCATGCGGCTCGGTTTCGGGATCAGCGGCTTGGTGGTGATCTGCAGCCCCACCTGGTAGATCTGCACAGCCAGGGCGGCGATGAGACAGAGGAAGCCGAAGGGGAGCCAGATGCTCATGAACCGCCGCAGGGCCACCCGTCCGATCCGGGAGATCCACTCCCCCTGGCCGAGCTGATCGCTCCTGATCTCCCTGGCCTGAAAGACAATGAACTCCCGGAACCCCTCCAGCCACCAGGCCGCCAGCAGAAGAATCGCCAGCAGCCCCACCAGGATGACCACCGCGGCCCCGAGATCCTGGCTGCGGGCCACCTGGCCCTCCTCACGGGATTTGCGCCGCTTCCGCGGCGTGGCGGTCTCGGTCTTTTCCTCGGCGAAGAACTGGAGATCAAATGCCCTGTATATCATAGCCTACCCCGCAATGACCGAGAGGGCAAACCGCACCGTCTCCTCGATCTCGCTCTGCATCACATCCACCATAGCCGGCAGCAGCACCATCAGCAGGAAGAGCCCCAGGGCGACCTTGATCGGCAGACCCAGAATAAAGATATTCATCTGCGGCACCGTACGGGCCACGAACCCCAGGCCCACATCGGAGAGAATCAGCGCCCCGTAGAAGGGCAGCACCAGCCGCATGGCCAGCACCATGGCCTCCTGCAGCCAGCCCGTGATCGACGGGTCGGCGATCACGGCAATAGTGGGTATGCCCAGCGGCACCAGACGGAAGGTTTCCACCAGCGCCCGGAGCAGCAACAGATGGCCGTCCCATCTGAAGAAGTACCACATCCCCAGCACATACTTGAGCTGGCTGATGATGGAGACCTGGGACTGAGTCATGGGGTCCATGATGTTGGCCATCCCGAAGGCCATCCGCACGCCGATCACCCGGCCGGCGATCTGCAGCGCGTAGAGGGGCATGCCGCTCAGAAAACCCAGCGCCGCCCCGACCAGAAACTCCCGCACCGCCGCCACCAGAATCCCCACAGGGTCGGAGAGCGCCGCCAGATCCGGAACCGGCGCCGCCTGAGGCGTGGCGATCAGCGCCAGCATGAGAGCGATCCAGAAGCGTACCGGCACCGGAAGCGAGGGAATCATGAATACCGGCGCCACCAGAAGGAGGCCGAGGAAGCGGATACTGGACAGAAAAAGGACAACCAGCCAGAGCAGCTCCGGTTCCGAAAGGGTCATTGCACGAACCTGTGCAGCTGCCCCAGGATCTCCTTTGCCAGCTCGCCGACCCGACTGAAGATAAAGGAACCGAAGAAGATGGTGCTCAACAGCACCGCCACGATCTTGGGAATGAAGGCCAGGGTCTGCTCCTGGATGGAGGTGGCGGTCTGGATGATCCCCATCATCAGGCCGATGCCCATAGCCACCAGCAGAATGGGGAGCGCCGAGACCAGCGCCGTCCAGACCGCCTGACGCAGCATATCGAAGACACTGAGCGGCTCCACGGCAACCTCACCTCCCGAGTGGGCCTAAAAGCTGCTCACGAGGCTGGAAACCACCAGGTTCCAGCCGTCGGACATGACAAAGAGCAGCACCTTGAAGGGCAGCGAGATCATCATCGGCGGCAGCATGATCATTCCCATGCTCATCAGCACACTGGCCACAATCATGTCCACCACGATAAAGGGGACAAAGATCAGCACGCCCATCTGGAAGGCCGTCTTCAGTTCGCTGAGCATGAAGGCGGGCGCCAGTGCTCTGAAGGGCACGTCATCGGGCCCCTGGGGCCTCGGCAGACCGGCCAGGCTCATCATCAGCGACAGCTCCTTCTCCCTGGTCTGCTCCAGCATGAAGGTCCGCACCGGCTGCACCGCCGTCTGCAGCGCCTCGACGCTGGTGATCTCCTCGGCCAGGTAGGGCTGCAGGGCGTCGTCGTAGATGGCCTGCCAGACAGGGGTCATGGTAAAGAGCGTCAGAAAGAGCGCCAGCGTCACCAGCACCTGATTCGGCGGCGTCTGCTGCAGCGCCAGGGCATGCCGGACAAAACCCAGCACCACCAGTATCCTGACGAAGCTTGTCATCATCAGGACGATCGCCGGAGCCAGCGTGAGGATCGTGAGCAGCGCCAGGATCTGGAGCGTCACGGCGATATCCTCCGGCGATTCCGCCGCACTGAGCCCCATCTCCAGCGCCGGCAAGGGTATCTGCGGCGCCTCCGGCTGGGCCCACACGCCGGAAGCGAGGCACAGCATCAGGGCGAAGGCAGCCAGAAAGGATACTACGACTCTTGTCGGCATGAGGCCTCCCACTCTTCCCGGGACCAGCGCCCGATCACCACCGTGCCGGACCGCGACGACAGCAGGGCGATCACCTCGGGACCGCAGGCGACCACCCGCACCGTGTCCTTCCCGACCGGCACGGCCGCCAGCAGCGAGACACCCCGGGCCGACTGTCCCTTTGTCCGGGGATACCAGCGGCTCGCCATCCACCCAACCACTCCCAGCGCGGCGATGGCGAACACCATACGGATCATGTACCCCGAGAAATCGGGCTCCGTACCGCCATCACCCATATCGGACCAGGCGCAGACCACCGGCAGCAACATGTAAAAAAGAAGGGCGAACCCTACAGTACAGCATAGGCTTCGCCCCCCGGTGTTTCGGGATGTTGTATTCGGAGAGTAGTTCATTACGCCTGTCAGGAGAGTGCTTCGTTCAGAGCCTCGAGTACCCGGTCCGGCTGAAAGGGTTTGACGATAAAGTCCTTCGCTCCCGCCTGGATGGCCTCGATCACCATCGCCTGCTGCCCCATGGCGCTGACCATGACAATCCTCGCATCGGGATTCGCCTTTTTGATCTCCTTGACAGCACTGATCCCGTCCATTTCAGGCATGGTGATATCCATGGTGATGACATCGGGGCTGTTCTCCTCGGCCATCGACACGGCAACCTTGCCGTTTTCGGCTTCGCCGACCACCTCAAAACCGTTTTTGACCAGGATATCTTTAAGCATCATTCGCATAAAGGCTGCGTCATCGACTACGAGTACCTTTGCTCCCATTTCCACCTTTCCCCCCTGCGTCCGGTCTAGATCCCCGCTGAACGTATCCGTTCGGTCCGGCTGACTATCTCAGTGAGGCGAACACCGAAATTCTCATCTATGACGACGATCTCTCCCCGGGCGATCAGCTTGCCGTTGACGAGAAGGTCAACGGGTTCGCCAGCCATCTTTTCCAATTCTATCACAGAGCCCGGCGCCATATTGAGCACTTCTCCGATTGTTTTGCGAGTCCTGCCTAATTCAACCGTCAACCGCACCGGTATGTCAAGGATCAGATCCAGATTTCCCGGCGCTTCACCCTGTTCTCCCTGATCGAGGGGCACAAACTCCGCAGGCCGCACATCCACCTGCTGACCGCCGGCGGGCTGCCGGGCCGCTCCTCCGGCCGGGGCGCCTCCCGAGGGAGGCTGCTGTTGCTGTTTCTTCTGAGCCTGCTGCTGCGGTTGTTGCTGCTGTTGCTGCTGCTTTTGCTGTTGCGGCTGTTGCTGCTGTTGCGGCGCAGGCTCCTCCTGCTTCGGCGCCACGGCCTCCTGGATCCGACCGGCCAGGTCGGTGGCCTGGTCGAGGGGCAGCACAAACCACAGCGGCATCTCGCCGACCTCGCTGATGTTGAGTGTCCCACGCACAGCCCAGATCTGGGTGGATGGATCAAGGGACTCCAGCGGCAGCCAGTCACCCTCCTGCAGACCCGCCGAGGCCTCGCCCTGGGCCAGGCGCTGTCCCTTGAGCAGTCCGCTGATGTTGGTGAAGGCCGCCCCCACCACCTGACTGAGCCCCTCCTGGGCAGCACTGAGGTAGAGATCGTTGGCCTCCTCGGGCAGCTCCACACCGTCGCCGCCCATCATCAGATCCGCAACGGTGAGCGCCCCCTTTTCGTCCAGCACGAAGGCCGTGGGAGCGTCGTCAAGGCCGTCGCACTTCATGGCATAGCGGAAGAAGCGTCCCTCCCCCGCCCTGCCGGGAAACTCGTTCTGGGCCACCACAAAGGTCTCGTCGATGGAGGAGGTGATCTCCCGTCCCGCCAGCATACCGATCACATTGCTGCCGGCGTTGGCCACCAGGGACGCAACCTCGTTGAGGATATCCTCCTGCTCCTTGTCGAGACCGCCTCCCTCCCCTTCGGAGGAAGAGGAATCCGGCGCACTGTTCAACAGCGCATCGATCTCTTCCTGGCTCAACAGCTCGTCAGACAACGGTCACACCTCCTCGCGTTCCGTACACTCTTCCTGCGTCAGCACCCGGTCGACACGCACCGCGTTGTTCCCCTTGCGCGTGCCCGGCGTACCGACAAACTTCACCTCTGCGCCCACCCGGACACAGACCTGGTCGTTGGTCGCCGCGTCGAGCCGCACCACATCGCCCACCTGGAGCTGCAGCACATCCTGCAGGGCCAGCGACGTACTCCCCAGTTCCGCGCTGAGGGGCACGCGGATGCGCCCCACATTCTCCTTGAGGCGATCCTTCACGTCTTCGGTGACCTTCCTTGCCGTGGAGGCGAACCAGTGCTGGGAGCTCAGCTTGTCCACCATGGGTTCCATGACGATATGGGGGATACAGAGATTCACCAGCCCCTCCGTATCGCCCAGCGTCACCTTCAGCGTCACCAGCAGCACCATGTCCGAACCCGGACAGATCTGCACGAAGAAGGGATTGCTCTCCATGCTCTCGAAGCGGAAGCGGATGTCCACGACGGTGCTCCAGCTCTCCTCCAGCAACTCGAGAAAACGCATGACCACCCGCTCGGTAACGGTCTGTTCGATCTCGGTGAGCTCCCTGGGTTTGCGAAGCGGCTCCCCCTTGCCGCCCAGCATCCGGTCGAGGATGGAGAAGACAAGCTGCGGGTTTACCTCCATGATGGCGTTTCCCGAAAGGGGATACATCTCCAGCACGGCGATGGTGGTGGGATGCACCAGCGAACGGACCACCTCGTCGTAGGTCAGCTGATCCACGGAGACCACCTCGGTGGAGACCATGGAGCGCACCATCGTAGAGAGCATGGTGGTCAGCTGCCGCGCAAAGGACTCGTGGATCATCTGGATGGCGCGCAGCTGATCCTTGCTGAACTTGTCAGGCCGCCTGAAGTCGTAGATCTTGACCTTATCTTCTTCCTCTTCCGTGCCGATATCATCAATGTCGACACTGCCGCTGCTCACGGCCTGCAATAACGAGTCGATCTCTTCCTGCGAAAGCACCTCAGGCACCACGGGAACTCACCTCCTTCCCCACACCACTATTCTACTGCAGGATAAAATTCTCGAAAAGCACCCGCGACACCGGCGGTTTCTGCTTCACCAGCGGGAGCAGCGCGTTGAGCCGGTGCTTGATCTCGTGGCCCAGCTCCAACACCCCCTCGCCGCTGCGCATATCGTTCAAACGCTTGTTCTTGACCGTCAGGATCGTTTCGTGCCGCAGGCGGCTCTTCCAGCCCTCGGCGGAGACCAGCTCCACCGCCTCCGGGGAGGTCACCTCCAGCACAATGGTCAAACGGGCCACATGGGGTTCCTTGTCGGCGAGGTTGACCGTGAACTCCCCCAGCGGCACCGTCGGTCCGGGAGCCTGCCCGCCCTGGCCGCCCACATCGTTCGGCTGGCCGAAGAACTTCATCCCCATAAAGATACCGCCGCCCACACCCAGTATGAGGGCAAGAAGCCCGACAACGGCGAAAATCAACAGACGCTTCATAGAATCCTCCCCCTCATTCCAGGGCGTACTCGGAAAGCAGCACGATGTCGACCCGCCGGTTCAGCGCCCTGTGTTCCCGGGTATCGTTGGGCACAATCGGACGGTACTGGCCGAAGCCCACCGCCTCCATCCTCCTGGGACGCACCCCGGCTCTCTGCAGATAGGTGACCACCGCCACCGCCCGGGAGGCCGAGAGCTCCCAGTTGTTCCGGAAATCATCGCCCCGGAAGGGCAGGTTGTCGGTGTGTCCCTCCACGGACATGGGTACCGAGGTGCGCTGCAGCAGCTCGGCCAGCTTGGCGAGAATGCGCTTGCCCGGCGGCAGCAGCGTGGCGCTGCCCAGCTCGAAAAGCAGCTGGTCCGTCATGGAGATGGTCACGCCCCGCTGGTCCACCCGGACGGAGACCTCGTCTTCCAGGCCCTCCTCGCGGATCAGCGTCTGCACCTGACGGGCCACGTCGAGGATCTCCTGGGTCTGCTTCCGGGCCTCGCCTGCGTCGACACCGGTTTCGCCCTGGAAGACCTTGTCGGACTCCTGGGTGGTCTCGCCGCCCGGCATCACGCCGATGGCGCCCTGGAAGGACATGATCATCTTCTGGAACTTCTGGACATCAATGGTGGAAAAGGCAAAGAGAAAGACAAAGAAGACAAGCAGGAGGGTCATCATATCGCCGTAGGTCATCAGCCATCCTGCGCCGCCTTCTTCATCCCTGGAACGGCGCTTCCTCGCCATGGGCTCTCCTTCCCGAATCGAGATCCTCTACGACCCGCAGGCACAGACGCGGCGACTACTCCTCCCCGCCGGTGTTCTTCTGTTCCTCAAGCACCTGCCGCTGCACCGGGGGCAGGAAGACCTTGAGCTTCTCCTCCACAATCCTGGGGTTCTCCCCCGCCTGGATCGCCAGAACGCCTTCCACCATCAGCTCCCGGGAGAGCACCTCTTCGGAGGTGCGGGCTCCCAGTTTGCGGGCCAGGGGAATCGCAAAGGCGTTGGCGAGGAAGGAACCGTAGAAGGTGGTGATCAGAGCGACCGCCATCCCCGGCCCCAGGGCATCGGGATCCTCGAGATTGCGCAGCATCTGGATCAGACCGATCAGCGTCCCCAGCATTCCGAAGGCCGGCGCCAGCTCGCCCAGGGAATCGAAGATCTTCTTGTTCTGGACGTGCCGCTCCTCCAGCAGACCGATCTCCGTATCGAGGATCGACTTCACCAGCTCGGGATCCGTGCCGTCCACCACCAGCTGGATGGACTTGCCCAGAAAGACATCGTCCAGTTCGGCGGCGTCGTCTTCCAGCGCCAGGAGCCCCTCGCGCCGGGCCTTCTCGGCAAAGCTCACCATGGTCTGCACCAGCCCGATCAGATCGGGGCTGCTTGCGAAGAAGGCCCGCCGGACCACCTTCCCGATGTTGAGGATGCGCTCCAGCGGATTGCTGATGATTGTGGCGCCCATACTGCCGCCGATGACGATCAGCAAAGCAGGAAAGTTGACAAAGGCCCCTGCGTCGCCCCCGGCGACGATCCCCCCCACGACGAGGATGAAGGCCAGAGATATGCCGATAACGGTTGCCAGATCCACAACGCCACCTCCAGAGAACAGTCAGAAGCACCGCGCTCATCCCAAACGGGGAGGACCACTCTGCATCGTATAGCTACATAGTAAAGCTCCCGTCACGAACCGTCAAAGGCCCCGCGGAATCTGGCGTCTTTGGCGGTACGGATGCGGTCCACCACCACACGCATCTGTTCGCGGACCACATAGCGGTGGCCGTTGGAGAGCAGGATCACCGTATCGGGCGTCGCTTCCACCGTCTCCACCAGGTCGACGTTGAGATAGAAGGTGCTGCCGTCGAACCGGGTTACCTCGATCATAGCGCCTCCATTGCGTCACAGGTTACCGTTTAAGGTTCACCGTCTCCTCCATCACCTCGTCGCTGGTGGTAATGATCCGGGCGTTGGCCTGGTAGCCCCGCTGGCCCCGGATGAGGTTGGTGAACTCCTGGGCGATATCCACGTTGGATGTCTCCAGGCTCATGCTCATCAGCTTGCCGGCCCGGCCCTCCGAAGGATTGCCCAGCTCGATGATCCCCGTGTTCGGTCCCTCCACGTAGACATTCTCGCCGGCCTTGCTGAGTCCGCCGGGGTTGTTGGCCAGCGCCAGCGGAATCCGGTAGAGCGGCACCGTCTGGCCGTTGTCGTAGATGCCCGAGACCCTGCCGTCCTGGCCGATCTGGTAGCTGGTCATCACGCCCATCCCGTGGCCGTCCTGGTAGTAGCCCTTGGTCGTGGAGGGAGAGGCGTACTGGGTAACCCCCTCGATGGGTTCCTTGTCGAAGTTGTCACCGTTGAAATCGAAGGTCACACGGGTGGTCTCGGCTCCACCGGAACCGAAACCGATGCTCACAATGGGGTTCTCGGAGGTGATCGACCCCTGGCCGTCGAACGCCACCTCCCCGGTAGGCGGTTCGATGTTGAGTCCATCCTCGTCGGGGAAAGAAGCCCGCCACTGCCACCGGTCGGCGCCGATCTTCTCCCAGCGCATCTCCATGGTGTGAGCTGTCCCCAGCGAGTCGTAGACCTGTGTCTGGCTGACATGGACACCGGTATCCCGCTGGGTGATCCGGGCCACCTCGCCTTCCTCATCGTGGGGCAGATTCTGGTCGCTGTTGAAGACCACCGATCTGCCGTCCTCTGAGATAGTCGCCGTCAGATCACCTTCGGGGGTGGTGATGGTCCCCTCATAGTTCGTTCCGAAGCTCCCGTCCGGATTGAGCGGGATCTCCTCGGGAAAGGCATAGACATTCCCCTCGTGATCCCAGAGTGTCAATGTAGCGGCGTCACCATCGGCATTGAGACTGAAATCGGCGAGGAAGCTCCTTGTAGCCTGATTCTCGTAGGAGACCGAGAGACTCTTGTAATCCATGGCGTCGCTGAGATTCATCTTGATGTCGTGACCTTCACCGGCGCCATCGATATCGGGGATCGTCAGCATACCTGTCTCGCTGTCGAAGGTGAAATCGGCTCCCGAGAGTTCCGGCAGGCCTGTCTCGGTATTCACCCCGTCAAACTGGGCCTTCAGATTGGACTGCTGTTCGTTGCCGTCCGCATCGGTCCAGCTAACATCAAAGGTAACAAAATCGTCGGTAGTATCCCCTTCAAGAAGATCAATTTCGTAGGTGGTTCCATCCACTGTATCCTGGAGTGTCACGTCCTCACCCACTCCAAGGGGCAGGTACATATCCAGCCGGCTGTCCAGATTGCAGCGGAAGCCCACCAGCGAGGTCTCCTCGCCGGGCTGCTTGGACCCCAGGGGCATACTGATGCTGGAGAGCTGCCCCGTGGAGATATAGCTCCCCGGGTTCTGGCTGTCCTCCTCCATGGCATAGCCCTGAAGGGTATGGCCCGTTCCCGCCTGGACCATGGTGTTGTTGGCGTCCAGCGTGAAATTGCCGGCCCGGGTGTAGAGGGAACGGCCGTCGCCATCCCTGAGCATATAGTAGCCGTCGCCCTGGATGGCGATCTCGTTGGGGTTGCCGGTGTACTCCACATTCCCCTGGCTGTAGACCGTCTCGATGGCGCCCACCCGGGAGCCCATCCCGATCTGCATGGGGTTCACGCCGCCGCGGCTCCCGCTGGGGGCGTGGCCGCCGTGGGTGGTCTGGTAGAAGATCTCCTGGAAGCTCACCTCGTGCCGCTTGTAGCCAAGGGTCTCCACATTGGCCACATTGTTGCCGATCGTATCAAGGAAGGTCTGGTAGCTCTTGAGCCCCATGACCCCCGAAAGCAGGGATCGCTGCATGGTCACTCACTCCTTGTCGTCCGCGCTCTGCCGTCTCCGTCCCCTCAGGAGACAGAGACGATGTTGTCCAGGACGGTGCTGTTTTCCTCACCCACATCGAGGATCACCTGGCCCTGGTCGAAGCGGATGCCCGTCACCTCGCCGGAGACCCGTTCGCCCTCGCCGTCGATGTACTCCACTGTCCGCCCCAGGTACCCCACCGAGGAGGAGAGGGAGACCCTGGTCAGGTTGTCCAGGCTTTCGCTCATGTTGGTGATCTGCTCCAGTTCGCTGAACTGGGCCATCTGGGAGATGAACTCCTTGTCCTTCATGGGGTCCATGGGGTCCTGGTTGGTCAGCTGGGTGATCAGGATCTCCAGAAAGTCGTCCTTCCCCAGACTGGAGTTCCCCGTAGTGGACTGCTGCTCTCCACCGGTGCCGTTGCTCATCATCTCGGCGCCGTTGACGCCTGTGCTCTGGATCATGCCACTCACCCCTTATACTCAGGTGTCTGCTGCTCTATTCGGGAGCGCGCCCCGAAAGGGCCGCCGATCTGTTTACCGCTTGAGGTTCACCAGCTCCTCCAGGACACTGTCGGAGGTGGTCACCACCCGGGCGTTGGCCTGGAAGCCCCGCTGCCCCTTGATGAGACTGGTGAACTGCTGGGAGAGATCCACGTTGGACATCTCCAGCGACTGGCCGGCGATCTTGCCGGAACCGCCCTGGGTGGCCGGCACATCCTGGGGCACGCCGGAGTTGGAGGTCTTCATGAAGGTGGTGTCGCCCACCTTCTGCAGCCCCTGTGGATTGGTGAAGAGCGCCAGGGCCATCCGGTAGAGCGCCTTGTTCTCGCCGTTGTCGTAGACACCGGTGATGGTGCCGTCCTGGCTGATGGAGAAGTCCTCCAGCACGCCCATGCTGTAGCCGTCCTGGTAGTACCCCTTGGTGGTGAACTCCGATCCGTACTGGGTGACACCCTCGATCTCGTCTTCATTGAAGGATTCCCCGGTGAAGTCCAGGGTGATCTCCTCGTCCTCGGCGCCCAGGGAGGCGAAGTTCGCCGTGATCGGCCCGGGGTTGCTCTCGGAGGTGATCAGACCGTCGGCGTTGAACTCGATGATGCCGGTGTTGCTGGACAGCGCGATGCTCTCGTCGGGAAACCAGGCCCGCCACCGCCACTGGTTGTTGTCGATCTTCTCGAAGCTCGTCTCCAGTACGTGGGCGTTGCCCTGGCTGTCGTAGATGTCGATCTTCGTGGCGTGGACGCTGGCGATCCGCTGGGAGACCGACGCCAGCTGCTCGTCCTCGGCGTTGTTCGTGATATTGATTGATTTGTAGTCGGAGGAGAGGGTGAGATGGCAGGCACTCCCACTCGCTGTAACCGGAACCCCTTCTTCTCCTAGAAATATAGTACTGGTCGCCGTGTTCCCCGCGCAAAATGTATACGTTCCATCAATCTCAAAGGTTCCATCATCTTTGGTTTCAATCGCTACAGGACTGCCGGAGTCATCTGAGGCATAATACTGCGTCCCCTCTTCTGACCAGAGGATCATTCCACGATCGCTTTTATCACCGCTCAAATCAACACTCGTATCATCAGAGAGAGTTCCGTTGTCACCTGTTACTGTATCGCTAGTTCCCCCAAAAGCAGTTAATATCGTTGATGTATCGCTATTAGTGTTAACCAAAGCCTCGACATCCGCACCAGTTGAAGTTATACTACTTACAGAATCAGTGCCCAAAGCAATATCGATTGTTTTGGTAAGATTATTTACTGATGTGACTTCTAAATCCTGATCTGCTCCGACAGGATCATTCAGCTTAACAGTCCACTCTCCAGCTGCACCAGAAATGTTTGATACAAAGTTAACTTCCGTGAGTTCAAGTTCAGAATAAAGCTCCAGGCTTTCCTGGTCCCCCTGGATTGTTTGCGCAAGAAACTTCTTATCTCCAATAGTCACGCTATCGAAATCAAGAATTTGGGCTATATTAAAGGACCACTTCTCGAATGTCGCCCCTCCACCGGTTTCCTCTATCGTTATTTCACCTGTTTCTGCATTGTAGCTGACTTCTCCTGAACCTATATCATCGAAAATGCCATCACCCTGAGAAACCACGGAATCGTAGCTCAGTTCAGGCAACCCTGAGGTGGAATTGATGCCATCAAAGGAGAGATTCAGTTTCCCATGCTCTCCTCCCTCACCCGCGTTGATCGTAATAAAGCTGTCGCTTGTCAAACTACTGGAAAAGTTCAGGGAGTAGCTTGTCCCATCCACCGTCGCCGTAGATGTCACGTCGTTCTCATCGAGTCCCATGGGGAGATAGTCCTCCACGCGGCTGTCGAGGTTGCAGCGGTAGCCCACGGTGGTGGTCTCCTGGGCCTCCATCTTCTGCCCCACGGGGATGTTGATGTTGTCCAGGGAGCTGCTGAGGACCAGCGAGGTGTCGGTCTCCGAGGCCTGCTCGTAGGCGTAGCCCTGGAGCATGTACCCGGTGCCGGACTGGACGAGGTTGCCGCCGGCGTCCTTGACGAAGTTGCCCGCCCGGGTGTACATGCTGGCCTGGCCGTTTTTGACGACAAAGTAGCCGTCGCCGTCGATGGCCATGTCGGTGGAGTTGCCGGTGTACTCCAGATTCCCCTGGGTGTGGATGGTCTCGATGGCGGCGGTCTTGGCGCCCATGCCGACCTGCTTGGGGTCGATCCCGCCGGTACCCGCGTCCTCGTCGGGCGCCACGGCGCCCCCCATGTCCTGATAGAGCATGTCCGCGAAGTTGGTGATGGATTTCTTGAATCCCACGGAGTTGACGTTGGCGATGTTGTTGCCCACCACGTCAAGGTAGGTTGTGTGTGTCCTGATGCCGCTCACGCCTGCCATCAATGAACGTAGCATGCGAATCTCCCTCCTGTTGTCGTGTCGTTATCCGCAGGCATTCCGTTGCGCTCGCGCCTATTTGCACATCCATCCGTGGACATGCTGCCCCTCTCTGTGCTGCTCTCTATCGCTAGGCCACCCAGTGGAGGACGCCGCGTTCCAGATCGAGCTGCGCCTCCAGGGCGGTTTCGTCCTCTTCGGTCTCGTCGCCGTCGCGCCGGAAGGCGCCGTTTTTGCCTCTCTGCCCCTTGCCTGTGCCCGCACCGTTCTGCTGGTAGGGGCTCTGGTGCTCCTCCTGCTGGCGGACGTCCACGGAGAGCTCCGAGATCTCCACGCCCTGCTGCTGCAGGGTGTTGCGCAGCTCGCCGAGCTGGCCCTGCACGGCCTGTTTCAGCGCCTCGGAGTCTACACGCAGGGTGGCCTCGATGCCGCCCTGGGTGGAACGCAGGCTCACATCCACACGGCCCAGGGCGGGCGGCTCCACGACGATCCGGGCGCGGTGGCCGTCGGCGGTGGAGACAAATCGGACCACCCGGGCCACGCCCTGGTTGAAGGCGGCCATACCGCGCCCGGGGAGCGGGATGCTCTGCTGCCGCGGAGCGGCGGAGCGTTCGGGTGCGCTGTGGTTCCGGCTCTCGGCGGTCTGCGTGCCCTCCCTGGCAGTCTGCTGTTGCGCTGTCTGCTGTTCGCCCTGTTCGCGGGCGAGGGTGCCGTCGAAGCCCCGGGGGGCAGCGCGCTCGCCGCCGGTCTGCTCCTGGTCCGGCATGCTCTGCTGCCGGTCGCTCATCTGGGCGTCGGCGCTGTTCTGTCGGGTTCCCCTGTCACCGGTCCCCTGGGTGTGGGCCCCTTCTGTCTGCTGTTCCTGCCCGGCGGCCCGGACCTGTGCAGGCTCCGCCGCGCTCCGCTGTCGGTCGGTCACCGTTTTGGTGGCTGTTGCCTCCGTGGTCGCCGCGTCGGCCCCTGGCTGCCCTGTGGTCTGTTTCTCGGGCGCAGTGCCCTGGATCGTTTGCGGTTGCGGTGCATTGGGTTGCGGCCGGGCGGCAGCCTCGCTAGGCCCTGTGGCCTGTCTCGCGGCCGCTTCCGTCACGGTGCCGCCAACCGGCTCTGTCTGTACGGTCGTCGGCTGCTGCCGGGCCTGATCGGTCTTCGCGTCGTTTGGCGTGGTCTCCGCGGCGGTCTGGGGTGTCCCCTGCCGCACCGTTGCGGGCCGTTCCGCGGCTGTCCTGTTTTCTGCGGTCTGGGCCGCGCCGTTCCCTGCAGCCTGCGAAGCGACCGGACGTACCGGCTGTCCGCTGCTGCGGAGAGAAGGCCGGGCCTGATCGGTCTTCGCGTCGTTTGGCGTGGTCTCCGCGGCGGTCTGGGGTGTCCCCTGCCGCACCGTTGCGGGCCGTTCCGCGGCTGTCCTGTTTTCTGCGGTCTGGGCC
>JAIPGA010000016.1 GCA_021736445.1 Synergistales bacterium
GAGCACAACGCCTCGCTCAAGGCCGCCCGGGCAGGTCTGCAGGCGGCTGCCGGCGCCGTGGGGGGCGAAGCGGCCGGCCCGCGTCCCTCCCTGGCGATCCAGGGTTCCGGCACCCTGGTGGTCAACGAGGACACCAACACCCAGTCCATCGGGCTGGGGCTGAACCAACAGATCGACCTCTGGGGGAAGATGGACCTCCAGCTCCGTCAGGCCGTCCTCTCTCTGGCCGCCCAACGCGCCGCCTACAGGGAACAGGCGAACAGCCTGCTGGCCAGAGCGGAACGCCTCTTCTGGCAAGGCACCGTGACCCGGCAGAAGCTGGCCCTCTACGACTCCCTGGTGGAGCAGCGCACCAAAGACCTGGAGCTCGCCCGGAAACGCTATGACCTCGGCGCCGTGCCCCGGCTCGACGTGGTGCGCGCCCAGGTCCAGCTGGAAAAGGTGCGGGCCCAGCGGTCCACCATCCAGGCCGAACTGCGGGACATCCTGGCGGGAATGCGGGAGCTCGTCGGCAACACCGAGTTTGTCCGCCCCAGCCGGGAGGTGGAGCCCCCCGCCCTCCCCCAATCCCTCCGGGAAGGCACCATCGACGGCAACCCGGCGCTGCGCAGGGCCGAGGTCGCCCTGCAGGCCACCTCCGTCGACAGGGAGCTGGCCGCGCTGGGCATGCGCCCCACCCTGTCGGCGAACCTCAGCTACACGGCGGCCTCCAATGCGGCCCTCTCCAGCGAGGGGGACATCCTCCTGGCCCTGGACCTCACCGTCCCCCTCTACGACGGCGGCCGCACCAAAAACGCCGCCGAGCGGGCCCGCCATCTCCAGCGCCAGGCCGAACAGAACCTCGCCCAGGCCCGGCATACCCTCCGGCGGCAGCTGGAAGAGGCGGACAACCGCTGGGAGAAGGCCATCGCCCTGGAGCACAGCCGGTCCGAAGAGGTACGCCTTGCCAGGGAGGAGCTGCGGATCACCCGGCTCCGCTACAACACCGGCGTGGGCTCCCAGGCGGATCTCCTGGACGCCCGCCGGGAGGAAGAGGCGGCGCGCTCCTCCTACCTCGACGTCCTGCAGGAGATGCACCTCTCTCTGGTGTCGCTGCGGGAGGTGCAGGGTCGCTATGCCGCCGATCTCCCGGAAGAACGGTAACCCCTCCCCCCTGCGCCGCCAGAGCGGGCGGTAGACCCCATGGGCTTTCTGCTCGCCCACCTCACCGATCTGATCTTCATCGCCGGTGGACTGGGCCTCTTCCTGCACGGGCTGGAATCCAGCGCCACCAGCGTCCGCAAGAGCCTGGGCGACGGTTCGCGCCGGATCATGGCGGCCTTCGCCGGGCGCAAAGGCCTCTCCTTTGTGGTGGGAATCTTCCTCTCCGCCCTCTCCCAGAGCAGCACGGCGGCCACCTCCTTCACCGTCGGTCTGGTGGACGTGGGCATCCTGCCGCTGACCTCGGCCATCGTGGTGATGATGGGCGCCAGCGTGGGCGCCACCTTCGTCACCATCCTGCTGAGCCTGGACATCGTCCGCTACGCCCCTCTGGTGCTGGTGCTCAGCGTCTTCGCGGCCCGCACCGGCCGCGGACGGACCAGACAGATCGCCCAGATCGCCCAGGGGATCTCGCTGCTCCTCACGGGGATGTTTCTCATCTCCACCGGAGTGGACCCCCTCATGGCCGACAGCCGCCTTCAGGGGAGCATCCTGGCGCTCGTCTCCTCGCCGCTGCTTCTCGGTGTCGCCGCCTTTGTGCTCACCTCGCTGATCCAGAGCAGCTCGGCGGTGATGGCCCTGGCCATCGCCACGGTGGGGACCGGGACGGTCCCCGTGGCTGCCGTCCTCCCCGTGGTGCTGGGCTCCCATGTGGGCTCGTCCACCACGGTGCTGCTGGCGGGGCTCGGCACGAGACGCAACGCCCGCCGGCTCGCCTGGAGCACCCTCCTCTACAAGCTCGGCGGCGCCCTCCTCCTGCTGCCGCTGCTGCCGCTGCTGCCCGGCCTGGCGGGGGCGGTGCTGCCCGCTCCCCAGACCCAGGTGGCGGGGGTGCACTTCCTCTTCGTCTGGGGCAACGCGCTCGCGTTCCTCCCCCTGGTGCCGCTGCTCGATCTGCTGAGCCGCAAGATAGCCTCCCTGGGGGGCTCTATCGGCCTCTCCGAGCCCCGGTATATCGACGACGGCCTGCTGGTCTTCCCCGCCCTCGCGCTGTCGTTGCTCTCCAGGGAGATGATCCGCCTGGGCAACCATATGGAGGAGCTCCTGGTCCTCCTGCTCTTCCGCCGGGAGGAAACCGACCGGATCGAGCGCTACCGGGAAAGCGTGGAGACCCTGTCGGCGGCCTGCTCCGACTATCTCCTGGAGCTCCGCGACCCGCTGGAGGATCCCGGGCTCCACAGGGAGTACGCCTCTCTGGCCTACACCATGACCTTTGTCCGGGAGATGGCCGCCATCCTTACCGACCGGCTCGCCCGGAGCGCCACCGCCCTGGACCAGGGATTCGCCGACAGCCCCCAGGCGGCCCCGGCCTGGTCCCGCTGCGCCGACGAGCTGGTGTCGGTCTTCCGCAACGCCCTCGGCGCCTTCGCCCTGGGTGAGCAGAAGCTCGCCTCCCAGTCTTGCGCCGCCCGGGACCGGATGCTTGCGGCTTCCGGCGAGATCCGTGGTATCCTCACTGACAACGGAGCGCTCTTCGACACCGCCGCCACCATGCGGGGATGGGAGCTGCTCTCCTCGTCGGAAGAGCTGGCCCGGGCCGCCACCGAGGTGGCCGGAGGCTACACCGCGCGCCACCGAGGCGCGATCACGGAAGAGACGGGCGGTGAACATCCATGAAACTCTTCGGCAAAAAACAGGAACAACGCACCGAGGAACTGCTCTACCAACGGGACAAGCGGGAGCTCACCCGACTGCTCTCCGAGATGGGGGACACCACGGAGACGGCTCTGCGCCAGGCCATCCGGTCCCTTCTGGAACGGAACAGCGATCTGGCCGGGCAGGTCATCGCGGGCGACGATCAGGTGGACGACCTGGAGGTCTCCATCGAACAGGAGTGCCTGCGCTCCATCGGCATGCGCCAGCCCGTCCGGGACGACCTGCGCTTCGTCTTCTCGGTACTGAAGATCATCACCGACCTGGAGCGTATGGGCGATCAGGCCGTCAACATCGCCAAAACGAGCATGGAACTCAACCGGCGGCCGCTGTTCAAACCGCTGGAGGACACCCCCAGAATGGCCGAGCAGGCGGTCACCATGATGAGCAACGCCCTGCAGGCCTTCACCGAAGAGGACGCCGAACTGGCCCTGCAGGTGTTCAAAAACGATGCCACGGTGGACCGCTACTACGCGGCCATCTTCGAGGAGATCATGGTTCTGCTTGCCAGGGGGGAAAACAGCGAACGGGGAGACATCGAGCGGGCCATGCGGCTGGTGCTGGTCGCCCGGGCCCTGGAGCGGGTGGGCGACCACGCCGCCAACATCGCCGAACGGGCCTACTTTATGGTCACCGGCGGCCGGATCAAAGAGGAGATCCGCCGCCGGGAGGGCCGGAGCGAGAACGACGCCCCCGCGGGACCCGGCGACGATCTCCTCGCCTCCGGGGAAAACGGCGCCGGGCGCCCCGGCAGTGCGTCCTGAAGGGCGCTACACCTCGGTACGCTCCACCGGAGCCTTGCCCAGGTGGCGCCGGAGGTAGGGGCAGTAGACGGCGGCCAGAGGGTTGTGCCCCAGGGTACGGTCCTTGGCCGCCAGGGTGGTCACCGGGGCCTCCGAGGCCTTGGTGAAGAGGGCGTCGTGGCCCACGCAGAGCCCTAGGATGATGTTCAGGTCCGTGCCGGCCTCGTTGAGGATCCGGGCCTGCTCCTTGGGATTGCAGGTCACCGTGCCGATCCAGGGGCGGGAGATCAGCCCCAGATCGGCCTTGAGCACGCCGCCCACCTTGCAGCAGACAGAGTGGAAGGCAAACTCCCGCTCGATGATCCGGCCCGCCACGGCCGCCTCTTCGGCCAGACCGATACAGAAGGCCATCCCAAGCGTTCTGTACCCCATCCGCCTGGAGAACTCCAGGATCTCGTCGAAGCGGCCCAGCTTCTCGTAGAAACGGGCCTCCACCTCGCCGGCCACCTGGAGCATCCGGTGGTCCTCGCTCTCCTCGTAGAGAGGCAGGCTGTCGGTGGCGATACAGGGCTGTTCGTCTTCACAGGACTTGGTGGTGCATTGGTCGCAACGCATGCTGTCACTCCTCCGTCAGGGTTGGAATACACGGCTCCACTGCAGGAACCGGATCGCCCCGCCATTGTACACCCTCCATGGACAGCAATGTTCGAAACGACCCGCGGCCCGGCAGGAGACAGGGCGTCAGACGGAGTCCGCAGCCATACATCACTATTCCATAACAGGAATACACCTTCGTGTCTTTGTGCTTCCTCTGCAGACAAAGAGGCCGGAAGCTCGTATACTTGGGGGTGTCGGCAATCCAGATCATGCATCTGACCGTGGAGGTGGAATACCATGGAACGCAAGGACATCGTCACGATGAAGGGAAACCCGGTGACCCTTGTGGGCCCGGCGCTCAAGCCGGGAGACCAGGCGCCGGGATTCACAGTGCTGGACCAGGAACTCAAACCGGTGACCCTGGAGGATTTGGGAGACGCGCTGAAGGTGATCAGCGTCACGCCGTCGCTGGACACGCCGGTCTGCGATCTGCAGGCCCACCGCTTCAACGACGAGGCCGTAGGCCTGCCCGGAGATGTGGTGGTCCTCAACATCAGCATGGATCTCCCCTTCGCCATCAAACGCTTCTGCCTCACCGAGGAGATCAACAACATCCGGGTCCTCTCGGACCACCGGGAGGCCTCCTTCGGCACCGCCTACGGCGTCCTCATGAAGGAGCTCCGCCTGCTGGCCCGGTCGGTGTTCATCATCGACCCGGAGAACACCATCCGCTATATCGAGGTGGTCCACGAGGCGACCCACCACCCCGAGTACGACGGCGCGCTGGCAGCGGCCAAACGGCAGCTGCGGTAGCATCTCACTACCGCCCTCCAAACCACCTGGTGCGGCGGTGCGGCAGCGTACCCGGCATGCCTCCCCGGCGGGAGCGCGGCGCCCCCACTACAGGCCGCCTCCATCGCCGGGGGTTTTTTTGAAAGGTACCCGCAACCTGGGAACCGTGAGCGACGGCGACAGATGCCACCCCGCCGACTGGGACACAGAGGAAACCGGCCTTCCGCTTTCGGCCCCCCTCCACACCGGGAGTGGTACAATTGCCGGTGCTATGCAGACGGAAAGGTTCCAGAAGGGCGCGGGGGTACGGAAACGGGCCGGATGACGCGGCCTGCCCCGCCGCGTCCATAAGGTCTTTGTTGTAAGGAAGAGATACCCATGAAATACCACGCGCAGTTTCTCGGTGAACCGGCATTTTTCGCGAACGGGCGGAAGATCTGCTTTCCCTTCCAGAAGGCCCTCATCCTCACCCTGCTTCTGGTGGAAGAAGGGGCGCTCCACCGCGACCGCATCGCCTCGCTGCTCTGGGGCGACAAAACAACCGAGAGCGCACGGCGCAACCTCAGCAACGCCATCAGCGCCATCCGAAAACTGATTCCCATCTTTATCTCCAGCGGCAGGTCACTGGGGCTGGACAGAAAGGTGCGGGTCACCAGGGACGTTGACCTGATCCGCGGGATGGACAGCCTCTCCTGGGAGCAGGTGGAGCCTCTGCTCCACCCCTACCTGGACCTCCCCAAACTGGACGACTGGCCCGGCTTCAGCGAGTGGCTGCGGGAGCGGCGGAGCCACTACCACAGGCTGCTCATCCAGGGGCTGCGCAACCGCGCCGACCTCCATCTCCACCACGGCACCGAAAAGGGCCTGGCCGAGGGCATCCGCTGCTACGAGAAGCTCTCCGAGCTGGAGCCCTGCGACGAGACGATCAACGGCGAGCTCACCCGCCTCTATATCAAGGCGGACCGGAAGATCGACGCCCTCCAGGTGGCCCGGGCCTTCTCCCGCCGCGTGGAGGAGGACCTGGGCATGCCGCCTGACCACAGGTCGGCCACCTTCATCGACGAGCGATCGCCCCGACTGTGGGAATCGATGACCGAACCCCCGACAAAAGACAACCCCCTCTTCCGCAACGAAGAGCTGTTGCGACTGCTGGACTTCTTCTGCTGCACCGACTGCGCCCAAGAGTCCCAATGCGCCTTGCTCTGGGGCGAGGAGGGTATCGGCAAGGGGTCGCTCATCCGGAACACAACGGCCCGGCTGGAAAAGGAGGGATGGACCTGTCTCCACCTCCGGTGCTACCAGGAGGAGATGAACCGGCCCATGGCGCCCTTCTATCTCCTCATGCACCGCCTGGACTGCCGGTTTCCCCGGGAGCTGGGCTCGCAATCACAGGCGGAGCTGGGCTACCTCCGGGTGGCCGAGGTCGTTACAGAACAGATCTCGCAGATCGAGCGGGACGGAAGGTGTCTTTTGGTGGTGGAAAACCTCCAGTGGATGGACAACGCCTCCTGGATGATCCTGGAGTCGATCCTCTGGAACGACACCGTGCCCAGTACACTGCTCATCTCGGGCTACGAGGAGATACGGTCCACCTTCATGCTCCGTACGGAGATCGCCGGGGAGCCCATCGAAACGCTGGAGATACACCTGGAGCGGTTCGGCTTCGAGGAGACCGCCCGGATCTGCCGGCTCCTCCGCCCCGACACGGACTGGTCGGAACAGCAGCTGGCGGAAATCTACAACCAGACCCAGGGGAATCCCTTTTTTATCGACCAGACACTGAACACCGCGCCGGAGCCGGAAGCAGGCACGGACACCGGGGACGGTGAAGACGGCACGGAGGTTCCCAATCTCTACACGGCGCGCATCCAGCTGATGGACGAAAAGGAGCGGCTCGTCCTGGAGGGGCTCTCCCTGCTGCCCGCACCGGCACAGCTCTCCCAGATCTGCGAACTCCTGGAACTCACCCCCCTGGAGATCTCCAGATACCTGGAGCGGACGCCGCTGCAGGGCCTTCTCCGGGAGCACAGGGGCGAAGAGGGGGAGGTGTACTACTACTTCACCCACCCCAAGGTCCGGGACGCCCTTGCAGAGAACATGTCGCCCACACGAACGGCGGCGCTGCAGCGCAAAGCCATCGCCATTCTGGAGGAACAGTGCCGCACGGGAATGGCCGACGGCGACCGCTTCGCCGCCCTCGCCGGACTCTGCCGGGAGGAAGGCCTGCGAGACAAGGAGATCCACTGGCGTCTCCGGGAGCTGCAGCTCCACTTCAAGGCCGCCCACGAGGTCTTCCCCTCGCTGAGCGACCAGGAGCTGGCCCGCTGCATCCCTGCGGCGGAGGATACAGGCTATACGGAGCACTCCATCGACGAGATCCGCTCCCTTCTGAACAGGCAGATACGCCGCCACGGCCGGACACCCGAGCGCAGCACCATGGAACGGCAGCTTTTCGTCCTCCACGGCGGCTACCTCTGGTGGAGCGGCCACTACGAGGAGGCGGGCCAGGTGCTGGGAGAGGCCTACCGCATGGCCGCAGGGGGGAGTGACAGAGACCGGGCGGAGGCGCTGCTCCAGCTCTGCTATCTGGCCATCCAGACCGACAACAGAAAGGCGCTTGCCATCTCTGCCGGGGAGCTCTACCGGAGGGCACGCGCCAGCCACCTCCACCTGTTTATGGGAAGCGCGCTGCGCTTCCTCGCCATCCTGCGGATCATGGAGGGCCGCCCCAACGCGGCGCGTCGCCTGCTGCAGATGTCCACCAGGGTCTTCGAAAAGCTGGAGGAGGAGGGAATGAGCTACACCCTTCCCATCATCGCCGCCGAGCACTTCCGCGGTGACCTGGGCATCGCCGAAGGCGACATCCCCGGCGCCCTGGGGTACTACGAAAACTGCAACCACATGGCCGAATCCATCGGCATCCACCGCGGCATGGGGCTCTCCCTGGCCAAGGCCGGCTACTGTCTCTACCTGCTCGGAGAGTTCGACGAGGCGGAACGCGTCTTCTCCCGCATCAAGGCCTTCTACTCTCTGCTCAATTCGGAACAGGACGGCAGTCTCCAGGGCGGGGGCATCGCCTTCAGCCTCATGGGACTCATGGAAGGCCTCAAAGGGAACTGGCAGAAAAGCCGGGAGCACTTCACCCTGGCGGAGCGCTTCGTCACCACCACCCGGCGCCCCACCTGGACGGCCATCCTCTACTGGGCCAAGGCCGAGCTTCTCCGGGAAGGAAACGGCATCCCGGAGCGAATCCATGCGGACTTCCTGCCCCAGAGTGAGCAGGAATACCGGGAATGGGCCCACCGTTCCGGCGCCTGGGTCGGCTGGATCCGCTAAAACTCCCCTGAACCTCCTCAATGGCCGCATGCAGGCCCGCGCCGGTGCCCCCTTCCATCCATCGGCGCGGGACAAACCGGAAGACAGCGCAGTACAGCCCCCTCCAGTCCAGATAACGAGCAGCAGCCACAACACCACTTGAGGGCTTCGGTTTCCGGGGCCTGCAAAAAGAGCGCAAAGAACGCCGCCCCCTTCCCCGCTTCCGCCGGGATGAAGGGAGCGGCTTTTTGCACTCTTTTGACACCCTGCCGCTACACTTCCGGCAGAAGCTCACACAAAAAAACCAACAAATCCCACAGAGGAGGATGGCACTATGTCTATTGAGAAGGTTCGGCAGTTGATGATCGATGGAGACAACGACGCGGCCGTCTCCCACGTCCAGGCGTTGCTCGACGGGGGAACGGATCCGCAGGCCATCATGGACGGCCTGACGGAGGAGATGGAGGAACTGGGCAAGAAGTTCGAGAACTTCGAGGTCTTCCTTCCCGAGCTCATGGTCGCCGGGGACACCTTCATGCAGGTCGTGGAGGTGCTGAAAGGGTACCTCGTCGCGGATGCCGAGGGCAAAGGCCGTTCCACGATCGTCGTCGGGGCCGTCAAGGGCGACTACCACGAGATCGGCAAGAACATCGTGGGGATCATCCTGGAGGCCAACGGCTTCAACGTGGTGGATCTCGGCGGCAACGTGGACCCCGTGGCCTTCATGGAGGAGGCGGAGAAGAACAATGCCGACGCCGTGGCGCTCTCCGCGCTGATGACCACCACCATGCCCAACCAGGAGGAGTTCATCAAGCTCACCAGGGAGGTGGGCAACACCGGCAAGTACCTCGTCTGCATCGGCGGCGCGCCGACATCACCGGAGTGGGCCGAGAAGATCGGCGCCGACATCTGGTCCTTCGACGCCTTCGACTTCGCCGGCAAGCTCAAGGAGGCTCTCAACCGGTAGCACCGGCGGACAGGGTGTCTGCCTGCCAAACCAGGATGTAACGTGAAAGGGGTTTTGAACAATGTCCACGTTTCGGATGTGGGAAGTCTTTGCAAAGGCCGAGAGCGGCCCCTTCTACAGGGACCAGAACGAATGGATGATGAAATCCTTCATCCCGGAGATCCGCCGGGTCGTGAAGGAGCACGGCATCAAGTGGGACAAAAAGACCATCGTCAACGGCGACGACGACCTGGCCGACAGGCTCTGGGCCGCCGCCAGGGATTTCTTCCTCTCCGTGGGCGTCTACCACCAGGAGACCCACAGGGTGATGCAGTTCACCGAGCAGGAGGTCGACGAGGTCCTCTACACCAAGCAACCCTCCTACATGGTAGGCGCAGGCCACGACCAGCGCCGGCTCGGGATGCGCGCCGTGGAAGACAGGGAGAAACGGCCCTTCCACCTCTTCAGCCCCGACGCCAACTTCAGCACCGACATCCACAAGAAGGCCTGCATGGCCTATCTGAAGGAGCCCATGCTTGACGGGCTCTGCGCTCCGCTGATCGAGGACTTCATGGGCCGCAAGGCCACCTCCCAGAGCCCCACGGAGGTCGCCGCCGCCATGGAGCACGCCATGAACCTCCGGGACGCCCAGCGGCTGGTGGGCAAACCCGACGTCTGGACCGTCTCCGTGGGGACCGCCGAAACGGACCAGGCCCAGATCGCCGCCGCCGACCCCTCCTGGGGGGTCCGTCCCTCCCATCTGGACGGACGGATGGTCTCCATCCTCTCGGAGATGACCACCAGCGACGCCATGCTCAACAAGTCGCTCCACTACCGCTCCTACGGGAATGTCTTCGGCAACCTCTGCGGCGCCATCTACGGGGGGCACGCCGGCGGGGCCGAGGCCACCGCTGTCCTCCAGACCGCCTACAACATCCAGGGCGCCTGTCTCTACGGCTCCTGCTGGGCGCTGAACTTCCCCTTCCACCTCAAGTGGCAGTCCACCACCACCAGGGAGCTGCTCTGGCTGCAGAGCCTGCTCAGCCAGGCGCTGTCGCGGAACTCCAATCTCATCTTCCTCAACAACCTCTTCGCCAACGCCGGGCCGGGCACGGACCAGCTCTACTGGGAGTGCGCCAACCACGCCATCGCCTGCGAATCCTCCGGCGGCAACCCCTGGGGAGCGGCGACCTGCCGGAACAAGTTCACCGACCACGCCACGCCGCTGGAATCCCGGTTCTTCCACGAATGCTCCGAGGCCTCCTTCAACATGCGTCTCTCCAGGGCCCAGGCCGACGAGATGTGCCGGAAGATCATGGAGAAGTACGAATCCCTCGTTCCCGTGGACAACTACGGCCATACCATCCAGGAGGTCTACGACATGGAACGGCTGACCCCGCGGCAGGAATACATCGATCAATACCACCGCATGAAGGACGAACTTTCCAAGATAGGACTCCGGTTCCCCTACTAGAATCTCCCACAACAAGGCCAGTGGAACGAAACGGGACCTCCGCCACCCCGCCTCCTTTCGTTCCACTGGCCCTTTCCATAAACGGTCGGATCAACCAGAAAGAGGGAGTGATTCTCTGTGTCAAGCAAGATACGGCCATCCTTTGGAACCTCCGCGGGAGTCTTTCTGTCCATTGTCACCATCCTGATCGTAGGCATCTTCTATCTGCAGGTCGGCATCCACGTGCTACTCATTCTCGGAGCAGTGGTAACAGCGCTGGTTTCGAAGAAACTGGGGTACAGCTGGAAGGAAATCCAGGAGGCCATGTCCAACGGCGTGGGCCGCGGCATGGTGGCGATGTTCATCTTCATTCTCATCGGTATGGTGATCGGCTCGTGGATCCACTGCGGTGCGGTGCCCACGCTCATTTTCTACGGCCTCGATCTCCTGACGCCGGCGGTCTTTCTGCCGCTGGGGCTGGTGATCTGCGCCATCACCTCGCTGGCCACGGGGACCTCCTGGGGAACCGCCGGAACGATCGGACTGGCCATGATGGGGATCGGCTCGGGGCTGGGCGTCCCGCCGGCCATCACGGCGGGTATGGTGATCTCCGGTGCCTGCCTCGGCGACAAGATGTCCCCGCTTTCGGACACCACCAACCTGGCGGCGGCCTCGGCGGGTACGGATCTCTACGACCATATCAAGGCCATGCTCTACACCACCATCCCCTCCTTTCTCATCGCCCTGGCGGCGTTCACCTTCATCGGCCTCAAATACTCCAGCGGTTCCTTCGATGTGGCCGCCGTGGCGGAGATCCAGAACGCCATCGCCACGGAGTTCAACATCACGCCGCTGGTGCTGCTGCCGATGGTGCTGGTGATCGTGCTGAGCATGATGAAGGTGCCCCCGTACCGGCCATGATCTCCGGAGCCTTCCTGGGAACACTCCTTTCCATGCCCCTGCAGGGGGCCACGCTCAGCGAGGCCCTGACGGCCATCAACTACGGCTTCAGCGGCGACAGCAGCGTGGCGGCGGTGAACGACCTGCTCAACAGGGGCGGCATCCAGAGCATGATGTGGACCTTCTCGCTGTCCTTCATCGCCCTCAGCCTCGGCGGCGCACTGGACGAGATGGGCTACCTCAGCGTCCTCGTTGAGACCATCCTCCAGAAGGTGCGCTCCGCCGCCGGACTGATGACCGCTGCCGTGCTCACCGCCATCGTGGGCAACGCCTCCATGGGCGAGGCCTACCTGTCGATCATCCTCAACGGACGGCTCTACCACGAGGCCTTCGAAAAGGTGGGCCTCCGCAAGAGCATGCTCTCCAGGGCCACCGAGGAGGGCGCCACGCTGACCACGACCATCATCCCCTGGACCACCGCCGGCGCCTTCATGGCGGCCACGCTGGGCGTCCCGACGATCTACTACCTCCCCTTCGCGCTGCTCAACTGGATCAATCCCCTCCTGTCGATCATATTGAGCCAGCTGGGCATCTTCATGTTCTACGGCAAGGACCCCCGCGAAGAGGTAGAGGCCTAGGCGACCGATAAGGAAGCGCGGTTCCGAAAGAGGCGTTCCCTCTTTTCGGACCCGCCCCCGGAGACCGGGATATGACACGGCAGGCGACACGCAGAAGCGGCGGAGTCCCGCCCCGGGGGATCACCCCCCGGCGGGGCTCCCCTTCGGGATTCATAGGAAAAGCAAAAGAAGCGACCGTGCAGACCGCGAGCTGTTCAGAAGCTTTTCAGCAGGACCGGAAACCGAGGTGGCAGATATGGCGGAACAGACAGTAAAGACACTCTGCCGGATGTGCGACGACCACTGCGGCATGGAGGTCACCGTGGAAGACGGTGTCGTCAAAGGTGTGCGGGGAAACCCCGACCACCCCTGGAACCGCGGGCATCTCTGCGCAAAGGGAAAGGCGGCGGTGGAATTCGTCAACGCCCCCGACAGGCTCTACCGGCCCCTCAAGAAGACCCCCCAGGGGTGGGAGGAGATCCCCCTGGAACAGGCCCTCGACGAGATCGCCCGGCGGGTACGCGATATCCAGGCCCGCTACGGCGACCGCGGCATGGGCATCTGGAAGGGGGAGGCCGTGGGCTTCAACCAGGAGGAGGAGATGGCCAGGCGCTTCTGCCACGCCATCGGGACGCCGAACTACTTCTCCTGCGACTCCCAGTGCTTCGTCTCCCGGTTCATGGGGTACCGCTTCGTCTTCGGCACCTCCGCCTACCCCTTCCCGGACTGCGCCAACTCCCGGGCCATCCTCGTCTGGGGAACCAACCCCCCGTCGACGCACCCCTTCATGACCCACAGCATCCAGCGGGGGCAGCAGCGGGGCGCAAAGCTGGTGGCCGTGGATCCCCGCCTCAGCCACATCGCCCGGCAGGCCGACCTTTTCGTCCGGATCCTGCCGGGCACCGACGGCGCGCTGGCGCTGGGCCTGGCCAATATCCTCATCTCCCGGGGCTGGTACGACCGGGACTTCATCGAACACCACACAATGGGTTTCGACCGCTTCCGGGACTACGCCGCCGGGTTCGACAAAGCCTCCGTCGCCGAAGAGACGGGCATATCCCCCGAGGAGATGGAGGAGATGGCCCGCACGCTCTACGAGGCCTCGCCTGAGGTCTCCATCTACATGGGCGTCGGCCTGGAACACCACGTGAACGGCGTCAACAACATCCGCGCCATCGCCGCACTGCCGGCGCTCTGCGGGGCACTGGACCGCAAGGGGGGCAACCGCCTCCTGGCGGGCCCGCCGCTGCGCAACCTCACCCTCTACGACGAGAAGCCGCTGACCCACCTGGGCCCCATCGGCGCCGACCGCTTCCCCGTCCTCTACGACCAGCGGCAGGAGTGCCACACCATGACCGCCATGGAGACGATCCTCACCGGCGATCCCTACCCGCTGCGGGGCATGATCGTCACGGCGGGCAACCCCGCCTCGACGAACCCCAACCTCCGGAAGGTCAAGGAGGCGCTTGCCGGCCTGGATCTGCTGGTGGTCCGGGAGCTCTTCATGACGGAGACGGCCCGGCTGGCCGACTACGTGCTGCCCGCCGCCAGTTTCATGGAACGGACGGAGGTCTTCTGCCACGCATCGCTGCAGCTCCTCAACCTCACCCAGCGGGTCTTTTCCATTCCGGGCGTCCAGGACGAATACTCCTTCTGGCGCGACCTGGCCCACCGGCTGGGCGCCGGGGAGTACTTCCCCTGGGAGAACGAGGAGGAGCTCAACGCCTGGATTCTCGAACCCACACCCTTTACGACGGAAGAGCTGGCCGCCCATCCCGAGGGGGTCCGCTACACGCCGATACGGCTGGAAAAGTGGCGGCACACCCCTCTGAACACGGAAAGCGGCAAGGTGGAGTTCACCTCGGACTACCTCCGGCGCTTCGGGCTCAGCGAGCTGCCCGAATACATCCAGCCGGCCTACAGGAAGCAACCCGACGAGACCTACCCCCTCTGCATGACCACAGGGGCGAGGAAGTCCTTTTTCGTGCACAGCCGGTACCACAACATCCCGCGGTTCAACAGACTCTGCCCCGAAGCGGAGCTGGAGATGCACCCCCGCGACGCCGCGGCCCTGGGGCTCGTCGACGGGCAGCGGGTGCGTGTCGTCTCCCGGCACGGCGAGGTGGCCATGCAGCTCTGCATCGTCCAGGAGGGGGAGATCAAAGGAGGCTGTGTGCACAGCCTGCACGGCTTCTGCCGGGACAACGTGAACTACGTCACCCACGACCTTGACAACGACCCCATCTCCGGCTTCCCGCTGCTCAAATCCTTCCCGGTGCGCGTAGAGGCGGCGGAAGAGGAGCCCTCATGGTGACACCGGAAGCCTCCCGGCGTTGCGGTGCGGCCTGAGGCAGGTCCCCGCGCTTGAGTGTCTGACGGCGAAGGCCTATAGTGTTGCGGCACGAAAAGGATCATCCACTGTTGGGAGATGAAGCTATGGAACCACGGGACATCCGGATCGTTTTCCAGCCCTCCGGCACCACCGCCCGGGCGCGGGAGGGAGAGATACTGCACGACGTCGCCGCCGGGGCGGGCGTGCGGATCGCCAGGCCCTGCGGCGGTGCGGGAAGCTGCGGGAAGTGCCGCGTCCGCGTAGCAGGGGCTGCCGCCCCGCCGACGGAGACAGAGCGGAGGCTCTTGAGTGCCTCGGATCTCCGGGACGGTATCCGCCTCGCCTGCGCCGCCACCGTGGCCGGTGAGGCCGAGGTCCACGTGATCGACAGCGCATCCGGTGCGGGGTCGCCCATTCTCTCCAAGCTCGCCGGCGGCGACATCCAGTGGGCGCCCGATACGAGCGGCTACGGAGTGGCCTTCGACATCGGCACCACCACCCTGGTGGCCTACCTGCTGGACCTCGACGGCCAGCGTGTGGTGGACTCCCTCTCCTTTCTCAACCCCCAGTGCAGCTACGGCGACGATGTGGTCTCCCGTATCGCCCACTGCGCCGAAGAGGGAGGGCTCCAGCAGCTGCAGCGCTCGCTGGTGGAGGAGATGAACAGGCGGCTTGCCGAGCTGGCCGGACGTAACGGCTTGCAAACAGAAGACATCAGCGGGATCACCGCCGCGGGCAACACCGTGATGAAGCACCTCCTGGCGGGGATCTCCCCGCAGAGCATCGGCGTCAGCCCCTACAAGCCGTCGTTCCTCACGCTGCCGCCCATGGAGGCGGCCTCACTGGGGCTTTTGTGCTGCCCCGGAAGTCTGGTGAAGCTCATTCCCAACGTGGCGGGCTACGTGGGTGGCGATATCGTGGCCGGCGTGGCCGCCACGGGCATGGCCGAGTCGGAAACGATGCGCCTTCTGATCGACATCGGCACGAACAACGAGATCGTTCTCGGCAACCGGGATGGGCTGTTCTGCTGCGCCGCGGCGGCGGGCCCGGCCTTCGAGGGGGCGCGCATCGAAAACGGGATGACCGCCGCCCCCGGGGCCATCGAGCGGGTCTTTTGCAGTGAAGGAGACCTGATGGTGCAGACCATCGCCGGCGACCCGCCGCGGGGCCTCTGCGGCTCCGGCCTGGTGGACGCCATGGCCCTGCTGCTCGACGCGGGCATCATCGACAGAAGCGGCCGGATGACCGACCCGGAACGATGCCCCGATCCCCGGCTCCGCCGCCGTCTCGACCGAAACGAACGGGGGATCCTCCGCTTCCTGCTGACCGACGATGCCCACCCTGTCTCTCTCACCCAGAAGGATGTCCGGGAGGTGCAGCTCGCGCTGGGGGCCATCCGCGTCGGCGCGGAGGTGCTCCTGGAGCGGGCGGGACTCCCCGCGGAGGAGGTGGACGAGGTGCTTCTGGCCGGTGCCTTCGGCAACTACATCGACCGCACAAGCGCCCTCCGCATCGGACTGCTGCCCGCCGTGCCCGCCGCGAGGATCACAAGCGTCCACAACACCGCCGGACTCGGCGCCGCCATGGCCCTGGCCTCGAAGCACTTCTACGGGAAGACCTACAGCATCGCCGAGAAGATGGAGTATATCGAGCTCTCCACACTGGACGACTTCCAGGAGCGCTTTGTCGGCGCCATGACCTTTTAGGAGCCACGGAGGTTCCCATGTCTTCCATGCTCACGATTGTCTGCACCGACCGCACCGGCCCGTCGCCGGAAGACGCCGGCACCGTCGACGCCGTTCCCGTGACGGTAGATTTCTCCCATCTCCGGGAGCACCACCGCAGGATGGGGACAAAGCACCTCGAGAACGTGGATGAATTCCTGGCATACTGGCACGGCGAGGCCGAACAGCGCTTTGCGGACCCCAGGGCGCGGGTGGTACTCATGGACGCCCCTACCGGCCGGGAGACCTTCGGGCAGGATCTGCAGAGGGAAGAAGGAAAGGACAGCCTGATCGCCATGGCCGTCTGGACCGTCGGAAGCAGGCTGGAGGAAGAGAGCGCCGAGATGGCCTCCCGGAACGGAGAACGGATACGGGGGCTCCTGCTGGATGTGACGGGAACGCTGATGCTCTTTGCCATCCACGACGCACTGCTGGACTGGCTCCGGAAGGGGGTGGCCGAACCCCGGGGGCTCAGCCTGACCGAGGAGTTCTACCCCGGATTCAGCGGTATCGACAGCCACATGATGGAACGCATCCAATCCGTCGGGAAGACAGGGGAGACCATCGGCGTGACGGCACGGAAGGGCTACGTCCTCCATCCCGGCAAGAGCCAGTGCTCCTTTGTCACCGTCGGCGAGGGCGAGGAGGGCATCCAGAAAGGCCCTCCTCCCTGCAACCCCTGTCTGGGCGTCCGCTGCCTCTACTACCAGCTCGGCGGCTGCCATCTGACAGCCAGGGGGAGGAGCCCCCGAAACGAGACCAGCCACACCGACCGTGCATCGACCACCACCAAAAAAGGAGGAACGACGCGATGACAAACCGCATTCTCCAATGGGCAAACGACCTGGGCAGGACACCTGTGGCCCCCCTGCTGGGGCATCCCGGGGCACCCCTGACGGGAACGACGCTGAAAGCGAATCTCACCGACCCGGCGACCCAGACGGCCAGCCTCAAGGCTCTGGAAGAGGCCGTATCGCCGGACGCGCTCTTTCTCTTCATGGATCTCACCGTGGAGGCCGAAGCGCTGGGCTGCAGCATCGAGTTCGACGACAACGCACCCCCTTCGGTGGAGCATTCGCCCATCACCGACGCAAGCAAGCTCGGCGATCTGGATACCTCCCAGGACCTCCCGGGCAGGATGAGCACCTTCGTGGAGGTCGTCAGACAGGCCAGGGACACCCTGGATACACCGATCAGCGCCTACACCATCGGTCCCTTCACGCTGGCATCGCAGCTCGCCGGCACCACAAACCTCTGCGTCTCCTGCATCAAGGATCCCGATTTCGTGAAACGACTGGTGGAACAATCCACGGAGGTCATCAAACAGTACGCCGCCGCCCTGGTCGAAGCGGGCGTGGAGGTGTACACCATTCTCGAACCGTCTGCCGTCATGATCTCGGCCCAGCACTTCGGCAAATTCTCCGGGCCCTACTGCAGGGAGCTCTTCGATTCCGTCCCGCAGGCCTGGAAGATCCTCCATATCTGCGGCAACTCCGGTCATCTCCTGGAGGCGATGTGCGCCACCGGCGCCGAGGGGCTGAGCCTGGACGCCAACGTGAGCCTCCCCGAGCTGGCCCGTCGCTGCCCCGGGGACGTGGCGCTCATCGGCAACATCAGCCCCGTCCAGACGGTGATGCAGAAGGACCCCGCAGCCATCCGCACAGCCGTGCTGGACCTGCGGAAAGAGATGGCGGAACACCCAAACTTCGTCCTCTCCACGGGCTGCGACCTCCCCCTGGGGACACCCATGGAAAACGTGAAGGCCTTCGTAGAAGCCGGGAAGGAACCGCTCTAGCCGCTTCAGCGGGAGCGGGAGGGCGGGCCGGGCTCCGGAACAGCCCACTCCGACAGGGAAGCTGTGCCGGACAGCCGAGCCCGACACCTCTACACAGCAGGAGGCCCGGCGGGGGTGCGCCCCCCGCCGGGCCTCCTGTATCGAACCCTTCCTTGTTCCTGCGGAGTGCTCCCCCCGGAGAGCCCGGCGGGTCCGCGCTGCCTTCCGCTACGCCAGCCCGAGCCGCTCCAGCGTCTCCTGTTTCGGGGCGCCGGTCTCCTTGTCCCATCCCCTGGCCTCGTAGTACTCGTCGAGCATGCCCTCGTAGTCGCTGATGGCGCTCTCGGGCTTGCCGCCGAACTTGCCGAAGGCCGGGCTCCTGCGCATCTTTTCGGGCAGCAGGTCGTCCTTGCGGGAGAGCCCCTCCCGCATGTTGAAGAGACGCTCCAGCACGAGGGTGCGTTCGCCCACCTCCAGCAGCTCCCGGCCGGTCATCTCCCAGCCGGTGGCGGCGTTGAGAAGCTCGGCGTCGCGGTCCACATTCATGCCGGAGAACATATAGAACTTGCAGGTCACCAGCACATCCGGCAGCTGCCCCGCATCCTGCAGGATGGCCACGTCGTTGCCCTTTCCGTGCTCCTCCAGGGCATCCACCTCGTTGGGGTCGCGCAGGCCGTAGGGCTGCAGATCATTGTCGCCCTTACCGCCGTCCCAGCCGCTGGTCTCGAAGGGATGGATATGGCAGAGCCCCCGCGGCGCCGTCCCGTAGGTCAGCGCCAGGGACTTGCCGCCCCGCGGGTCGTGGGCCGGCCCCTCCAGACCCTTGACGTGGATGGCGAGCTCCTCCGCCCTGGGCCCGAGTTCCTTCGCCGCCGCACGCACGCCGTCGGCCAGCAGGCTGTAGATCCGGCCCTCCCGGTAGGTGATCCGGCGCAAGCCCTCGGCGAGATCCTCCGGCTGGTTCCAGGCGATGTGGAGCCCCTCCAGGTCCTCCTCGGAGACAATCCCCTGTTCCCGGCACTCCATGAGGAAGGCCAGCTGCGCACCGGCGGAGATGGTGTCCAGGCCGTACTCGTTGCAGAGCCAGGAGGCATGCACAGCCGCATCGACGTTCTCGTTGCCGATGAAGGCGGTAAAAGCCGAGATCGACTCGTACTCGCCGCCCTCGTGCTCCGGCGTGGCGTAGGGCCCGTCGGGAACGTGGAGCCAGCGGCCGCACTGCATGGTGCAGCCCGAGTAGCAGCCCCGGGCCCTGATGAGGTTCTTTTTCTGGAAGTGAGTGGCCACCTCCTTGCCCTTGCCGAAGGAGTTGGACTGCCAGTTCCTCGTGGGCAGGTCGCCGGAGGCATCGGAGAAGGCGTAGCCCATCATGGTGCCCCCTTCCTTGAACCCGCCGCTCACCGGGTTCTGCAGCACCACCTTGTGGAATTCCCTGGACTTGGCGGCGAAGGTCTCTTGGTCAGCCAAGGTCACCTCTTTCGCACCCTTTACGGCGATAGCCAGAAGGTTTTTGGACCCCATCACCGCGCCTCCGCCGCAGCGGCCGGCGGCACGGTGGCTGTGCATGACGCTCGAAAAGAGCACGCCCTGCTCCCCTGCCGGACCGATGGAGAGCACCAGGTAGTCCTGACCTACCTCGTCCCGCACGGCGGCCTCCTTGTCCAGGGTATGCCTGCCCGCCAGGTGGGAGGCATCCTTCAGGGTCACCCCGTCGTTGTCAACGACGGCGTAGACGGGGTTCTCGGCGGCCCCCTGGACGATCAGAAAGTCGTAGCCCGCCTTCCTGAGGGCGAAGCCCACATCGCAGCCCATGCGGCTCTCCCCCCAGGCGCCGGTGAGGGGCGATTTGAAACAGATCTCGATGCTCCCCCCGCCGGGCACCCGCTGGTCCGTCAGCGGTCCGGTGCCCACCAGAAGCAGGTTGTCAGGGCCGAGAGGGTCCGTACCGGCTTCCATCCGGTCGTAGAAGAGCCGCGCGGCGTAGCCCGCGCCACCGATGTATCTCCGCAGGTCCCCCCGGAGCGGTTCCGCACTGCTCTGTCCCGTGGTCAGGTCGATCCAGAGCTCCGCTCCGGCATAGCCAGGTTGCGTCGTCATTTCACTACCTCCCCTATGATTGTGGTCTGTCGGGATGAACGAACGGGGACCCCACCCGGGTCCCCGTCGTTCTCACTGTAAATTGTAGCACGCACCGCCGGTGTGCCACCAACAGGGGCGCGCCCTTTGTCGCTGCTCCTACTTGCCGATATAGCCGTGCTCCACCAGGAAATCGCCGGCGATGTCCTCGGGCTCTTCGCCGTTGTCATAGCGGAGGTTCAGGGCGGCCATCGTCTTGGCGTCGATCTCGCCGCTGAGCTTCTCCACAATGTCGAGAACGGCGGGATACTCGTCGAGCGTCTCCATGTCGATCACATAGCAGGCGCTGTAGTCGGGGAAGTATTCCTTGTCGTCCTCCAGCACCTCCAGGTTGAGCTTCTTGATGCGGGAGTCCGTGGCGTAGGCGGCGATGACCTCAACGTCTTTGTTCTCGATGGCCTTGTACATCATGGCGTACTGCATGGGCAGCACCTTCTTGAATTCGATCCCGTAGGCCTCCGACCAGCCGGGGTAGGCGTCGGGCAGGGTGTCGAAGTTCTCGTCGCCGCCGAGCTTCCACTTGGGTGCGTAGGGCGCGAGGTCCGAGGCCTTCTCGAGGTCGTACTCCTCGGCGGTCTCCTCGCGGACGGCCATCACGTAGGTGTTGCTGAAGCCCAGGGGCTTCGCCCAGGTAACGTTGAAATGCTCTTCGAAGCCCTCCTTGACCTTCTGGTAGGACTCCTCGGGAGGCAGATTCTCGCCCTCGTAGCGGAGGATCCCCCGGAGCATGGTCCCCGTCCAGGAGGGGAAGATGTCCACCTCGCCGCCGCGCATGGCCTGGAAGACCACCGCCGAGGCGGCGAAGTTGGTGTTGATCTTCACGTTGAGGCCGGAATACTCCTCGATCAGGTGCTTGGCCATCCAGGCGAGCACCGTGGTCTCGTTCACCGTCTGGCTTCCCACCATGATGGTGCCGTCGTAGTCCATGGGATCGGTGTGACCTGACGCCAGCGCGGCGCTCCCGGTGTTGACTGCCGCAAAGGCCATCAATACGAATACCGCAGCGATCAGAAAACCTTTCATACGCATATTCTACAGCTCTCCTTTCAATCCTGGGGCTCTGTTGCGCCCCCTCTCTCCCAAAAGGGCCCGTTCCGAAGAACAGACCCTCCTCACACTGCCTCCCTCTAGATCAACCCTCTCCGGCTGAGGAAGTCGTCGGCGATGTCCTCAGGCTCCTCGCCGCTGTCGTAGCGCATATTCAGCTTACCCATGGTCTCCACGTCGATGGTGCCGCTGAGCCGACTGAGGATCTCCTTGACGGCGGGGTACTTGTCCAGGATATCGAGTTTCACCACGTAGCAGGCGCTGTAGTCGGGGAAGAAGTTCCTGTCGTCTTCAAGGGTCACCAGGTCGAGTTTGGGAATACGGGAGTCCGTGGAGTAGGCGGCGATGACCTCCACCTCGTCCTTGGCGATGGCCATGTACATCATGGAATACTGCATGGGCAGCACGTCATCGAATTCGATGCCGTAGGCCTTGGACCAGCCGGGATAGCAGTCTGGCCGGATGTCGAAGTTGTTGTCCGTGCCCAGGGTCCAGTCTTCTGCATAGGGTTTGAGGTCCGAGGCCTTCTCAAGGCCGTACTCCTCGGCGGTCTCGCGCCGGACGGCCATGATGTAGGTGTTGCTGAAACCCAGGGGTCTGAGCCATGTGGCGTTGAAGTGTTCCTCGAAGCCCTCTTTGACCTTCTGGTAGGACTCCTCGGCGGAAAGCTTGGGGCCTTCATAGCGGAGGATCCCCGTCAGCTGGGTCCCCGTCCAGTTGGGGTAGATATCCAGCTGGCCGCGCTGCATGGCCTGGTGCAGCACGGAGGATGCCTGGAAATCGGTAGTAATGGTCGTGTCCAGCCCGGTGTGCGTGTCGATCAGTGTCTTGGCGATCCAGGCCAGCACGATGGATTCGTTCACCGTCTGGGCACCGATACTCACCGTACCCTCGTACTCCATGGGATTCTCCTCGGCGTAGGACGCTGCAGGAGCAACAAACCCTGCTGCAACAAAGAGGCACACCACCGTCAGTGCAACAAACCATATACCATTTCGCATGTACTGAACCAACTCCTTGTATGGATTTTCGCCCCGCAACCGGGACGTACTGCACAGCTTGAAGCTTTATTGGGCTTGGGCGTTCGCCGCTTCCAGCCGTTCCTCAGCCTTCCGTTTCAGACGTTCGGCCTTCTGCTCGGGGCTGAAATGGCGCTGGAGCATCTTGATCCCCTGGTCGGCGATCAGGGCCAGGATGGTGGCGGGGATAGCGCCGGCCAGAACCACCTCGTTGCGGATGGAGGCGAGCCCCGAGAAGATCAGCTTCCCCAGCCCTCCGCCGCCGATGGCCGAAGCCAGCGTGGCCGTCCCGATGATCCAGACCATGGCCACCCGGATCCCGGCGAGGATCACCGGCCGCGCCAGCGGCAGCTCCACCCGCATGAGGATCTGCATGTCTTTCATCCCCATCCCCCGCGCCGCCTGGGTCAGCTCGCTGGGGACATTCTTGATGCCCGTATAGGTGTTCTGCAGCACCGGCAGCATGGCGTAGAGGAAGAGCGCGCAGATGGCGTTGTCGTTGCCGATCCCGAAGACGAAGATGAGAAAACCGAGCAGCGCCAGGCTGGGGATGGTCTGAAAGACGTTGGCCACGCCGATGATGTAGGGTGTGATCTTCTCGTTCCGCGTCAGGTAGATCCCCAGGGGGACACAGAGCGCCAGGGTGATCCCCAGTGCGATGCCGGAGATCATGATATGTTCCATCGTCAGGTTGAGGATGCGCATATAATAACGCGTTACATATTCATAAAATAATACCCAGAAGGACTGGTCACCGTACATAATGTGTCACTCCTTCTCCGAGGCAACGGCTGTCCGCGACAACCGGCCGATGGCGAGTTTGGCGACCTCGCCGCTGGTGATGATACCCAGGAACATCCCGTCTTCGTCCACCACGGGTATGGGCATATCCCTGTCGGCAAGCATCTCCGCCGCATCGCGCATGTTGGCGTCGGCCGAACAGAGAACCCGGTTCTGCCGGACGCCATCCCTGGCTGTCCCGTCTCTCCTGGCCGCCCGTTTCAGCAGCGAGGCATGGGCCATGCCGACCCACTTTCCCCGCTTGTCGACAACCTGGGCGAACTCCACGTCTTCGTCTTCCATCATATCCAGGACATCCTTGGCGCCCCTGCTGGGACGCACCTGGATGGTCGGCGGCGCAACGAGGGTATCCACTGGGCTCTCCGGCGAGATCTGGGAGAGCCGGTCCTCGCCGATGAAGTTCTTGACGAACTCCGTGGCGGGTTCCTCCTGGAGCTCCTCCGGCGTCCCCATCTGCTCCACCTTGCCGTTGCGCATGAGAACGATCTTGTCGGCCATCTTGATGGCCTCGTCCATGTCGTGGGTGACGAAGACAATGGTCTTTTTCATTTGCTCCTGCATCAGGAGAAACTCGTCCTGCAGACTGCCCCGGCTCAGCGGGTCCAGCGCGCCGAAGGGCTCGTCCATGAGGATGACAGGAGGATCGGCCGCCATGGCCCGCAGCACGCCGATGCGCTGCTTCTGCCCGCCGCTGAGCATTCCGGGCAGGCGGTGCCGGTATTCCCGGGGCGGCAGATTGGCCATTTCCAGCAGCTCGTCCACACGCTTGGTGATCTTCTTCTGCGGCCATTTGAGCAGCCTGGGGACGATGGCGATGTTTTCGGCCACCGACATGTGGGGCATCAGGGCGATCTCCTGGATCACGTAGCCCAGGTCGCGGCGGAGCTGCACGGCGTCGATGCTGTAGATGTCCCGGCCGTTGACGTAGATCGTGCCCTCCGTACAGTCCTCGAGCCGGTTGACCATCTTCAGTGTGGAGGTCTTCCCGCAACCCGAGGGACCGATGAAGGTGACCAGTTCGCCCTCTTCAATCCTGAGATTGAGATCGTCCACTGCCCTGGTTTCATTGGGGTACACCTTGGAAACATGTTCAAAGAGCACCATGGCTTACAAGGCTCCTTTCGTCTCTGAAGGTGGCGTCGCCTGCACATCGATGAGCGTGGGACACTGCCTGGCAAAGGCGCGTTGCAGTGCCTGCTCCGTCTCCGCGCCGTTTTCCACAGCCTCGTAGGCGATACCGTAGGCTCCGGCAAGGGATTGCAACTCCGGTCCCCGGAGGTCCACGGCGATACGTCTTCCGGGCTGGAGCACCGCCTCGTTGCGGCGGATCTCGCCGTACCCGCCGTCGTTCCAGATCATGATGGGCAAGGTCAGCCCCTCCTGGGCGGCCACGGCCAGCTCGGGCAGGGTGAACTGGAAGCCGCCGTCGCCGGAGAAGACACAGACCGGCGCCGTCGGCTCAGCCAGCTTGGCGCCGATCGCTCCGGGCAGGGCATACCCCAGCGTGCCGAACCCCACAGGGTGGTGGAAGGTCCGCGGGTGCCGGGCGGGGAACTCGCTGAGGGCCACATAGGCGGCCCCGGCCATGTCGATAAAGAGCTTCCCCTCCTCCGGCAGACCTGCGCGCATCCCCTGCAGGACATCGAGCATGAGCGGGAACTCTCCGCCCATACCGGTGATGCCGTTGACCTCCTCCCGGGAGCGTTTCACCAGGCCGGCCACCGCGGTGACGGTGTCCCATCCGATCGGAATCGCAACGTCCAGGCGCTCCATCAGGGCGGAGGCGGCTTCCGCGGCGTCCCCCCGGATGCCGATATCGGCACGGAAATTCCGGTCGAAGTTGGCGGCGTCCACATCCACCTGGATCAGGCTCCCGCCGAGCTGCAGCGGGAACTCCCAGAGATCGGCGGGGGAGATCTCCGTCCCCACGGCAAGCATCACATCGCAGCCGGCGACATACTCCCGCACCGACGGCAGGTGGATCCGGGTGCCGATGCAGAGAGGATGGTCCTCGCTCACCACGCCTTTTCCGGCCATGCTCTGCAGCACAGGCATATCGAGCCGCTCGGCCAGACGGGTGAGCTCTTCGGCTGCCCCCGCGGCTCCGCCGCCGAGATACATCACCGGCCGTTCGGCCCCGGCGAGTCGCTGGGCGGCCGCATCGAGCTGCGTCCCGTCCAGGGGCGGCAGCGGGGAGGGGCCCTTCGGATCGGGGATGGGGGCCTCCTCCCGGCAGGCGCCGTTGATGACATCCATGGGAACCGCCACATGGACCGGCCCGGGGCGTCCCGTTACAGCCAGGCGGAAGGCATCGGCCAGCGCATCGGGGATCGCTGCGGCGCTGGTCACGCAGCGGCTCTCCTTGGCCACGGCCCCCATCACCGTTGTGGCGTTCCGCAGCTCGTGGAGAAATCCGCAGCCCTTGCCGATCCAGGCAGTGGGGATCTCGCTGGAGATCACCACCATGGGCACCGAATCGTGGTAGGCCTCGCCCATGGGGGTGAGGATGTTGGTCATGCCGGGCCCGGAGATGACCAGCGCCACCCCCACCTGCCCGGTGCTCCGTGCGTAGCCGTCGGCCATGAACCCCGCGCCCTGTTCGTGCCGGGTCGTGACATGACGGATACCGCTGTCGTACAGCGCATCGTAGATACCGAGATTGTGGATCCCCGGAATACCAAAGATGGTGTCCACACCCTGGGATTTCAAGGTTTGGACAACCAGTTGGCCTCCTGTCGCCAATTCCATACAACCACCCTTCTCGTGTCAAAATCATGGTAGACGGATCGCTCGGAAAAGAGAATCGAAATCGTTGGGCTTCAAAAAAGCGCATGAATAGTATGTATTGTACATCGCAGACGCCCCAGCGGCTTCCGCGTGGCTGAGGCAGGGGGAACCACAACACTGTGGCCTTGACTGGCAAGGCACTGGGTGCAAACGAGTTCGTTCAGGAAGTGCTTCTCGCTGCATGCAGATCATGCGAGGGGGAGGCGGCCAGTGCCGCGCATCTACGGAGCCGCGAACAGACAGGACGGTACGGAAAAGAAATATCGATAGATGATACGCGCATCTGCGGACAGTACCCCTGTACTCAAAGCACCTCGCTGTCCACAGAGGTCACTCGCTGCACTGCGCAGCATGAAGGTATGATAGGGGATACGGGCCAAAAAGTCAACTATGGGCGAAGCCGTAGATGGGTCTCATTGCTCTGTACAGCCCGCCCATAGCCTGCTATTGATTAGGTTTTTGCCGTCATGCGACCCGACGGACCCGCTTGGCCTTGCCGTCCCAGCGCTCCAGCGTCCCGGGACGCTCCAGCCGACAGCCCACGCGGACGCCGAGGAGCGAGAGAAGCTGGTGGGAGGTCTTCCTGGTGAGCTGCGCCATGGCTTCCCCGGAAAGCGGCTCCGCCGCCTCGCTGACCACGGTGAGCTCGTTCATGCCGCCCCGCTCGCTCACCTCCAGCATGTAGTGCATGGAGAGCTCCTCCACCCTGCCGAGGGCCACCTCCACCTGAGAGGGGAAGACATTGACCCCCCGGATGATCAGCATGTCGTCGGTGCGCCCCCGGATGCGCTCGATCCGCGTCCCCTTCCGGCCGCAGCCGCAGGTGCCGGGGAGCACCCGGGTGATGTCCCGCGTCCGGTAGCGGACCACCGGCATGGCCTCCTTGCCCAGCGTGGTGATCACCAGTTCGCCCTCCTCGCCCTCAGGCAGCTGCCGGCCCGTATCGGGGTCGATCACCTCCGCCAGAAAGAGCCGGTCGTCGATGTGGAGACCGCTCTGGGCGGGGCATTCGATGCCCACACCGGGCCCCATAACCTCCGAAAGGCCGTAGATATCCAGCGCCGTGATCCCCAGGTCGTCCTCCAGCCGAATGCGCATCTCCTCGGACCAGGGCTCGGCGCCGAAGATCCCCACCCGGAGATTGAGCCGGTCGCGGTCGTCCATGGCCCTGATCATCTCGCCGAGTTTCAGCCCGTAGGAGGGCGTGCAGGCCAGCACCGTCGAGCCAAGATCCTCCATGAGCATCAGCTGCCGTTCCGAGAAGCCGCCGGAGGCCGGGATCACCGTGGCCTCCAGGTCCTCCGCGCCGTAGTGGAGCCCCAGTCCTCCGGTAAAGAGCCCGTAGCCGTAGGCCACCTGCACGATGTCCTCGGCGCCCACGCCGGCGATGCGCAGACAGTCGCCCATGGCCTGGGACCAGAGGATAAGATCCCTTTTGGTGTAGGCCACCACCGTGGGCTTGCCGGTGGTCCCCGAGGAGGCGTGGATCCGCATGAGATCTTTGGGATCGCAGGCGAGCATCCCCAGGGGGTAACCGTCCCGCAGGTCGTCCTTGGTGGTGAAGGGCAGCAGGGAGAGATCGCCTGGATCCTTGATATCGTCGGGGAAGACCCCCGTCTCCTCCATCTTCGCCCGGTAGGCCGGGGCCTTCTCCCACATTCGCCTGACCAGTCCCTGCAGACTCTCTCCGCTTGTCTCCACTCTGTACATCATTCCTATCCCTCCCTGGGTGATATAAAGGTACAAAAAAAGGACCCCCACCGCTTTTGGGTGAGGGCCCTTGCTCTCGGGTGTCCAGCGCGATCAGGCGCCGGTCCCTGGAGCAGGACCCGCGCTAAAAAAGAAGAAAAACCGATTGGCAGTGCGTACATGTTGAATCTGGCTGGACCGTATCATCCGGTACCTCCACAAGGGACATGCCGTCCCTTTTGATGGTTGGGTTTATACCACAGCGGTCCGGAGGCGTCAAGGGCAGAGGCACCCCTGCGGCCGGACAGCGAACGCGTCACCCCTCTCCGGGACCAGGGACATGCCGCCCGCGAAGACAGAGGTGGCATGTCTATTACAGGCCCGCCTCGGCGAGCGCATCTTCCAGCTCTGGCGACAGCTTGACCCGCTTCGCGCGGAGGGTGCGGAAAAGCCGCTCGATACCAGGGATGTTGGAGCACAAAAGCTTGACCGAGCTGCCGTCGGTCAGGCGAAAACACAGCCCCCAATCTTTCCGGCCCGCCAGAAGCAGGGCATGCCCCGCCAACCGTGGGTTTGTAACGGCCAGGAGTGGCAACAGCCCTCGGGGGGGCCTATAGCTCTTAAATTCCACAGTGTCGATCCGGTGAAAGGGCATCTCGTACTCCTTTCCGAACCTGCTGACACGCACCCCCTCCGGCTGGATACTGAGGTAAAAGGAAGAATATTTGGCCGTCCAGTACAGGGCAGAGGCCCACATGAAAGCCAAACTCCAGAAAAAGAGCGTCGCATAGGCATAACCGGTGTGGAAATCGAGAATACGGCCGTTCCCCTCAATCTCTAAAACCATTGCGAAGGGAAGCGCAAAGAAGACCCCTGCTCCGATCAGGCCAACAATATCAGGGATGAGCGACGTAGACAGCCTGGGGTAGGTAAGTGCCCCCGGGGGTGGTGTGTTTCTGCGAGGAAACAGGAAGAGGAGCAGCAGAAACGGCAGAGGGAACAGGGCGAGATGACGGTAGGGGTAGACTAGCCTTTGGGGGGCGGGGTCAGTAACGGCGCCGACCGGGTCCAGGAGTAGTACGTCGAGGAATTCCGGCCCTGCCTGGGTGGAACGTTTGATGTACAGCTGGAGTCTGTTGTCTCCCATATCTTCGATGGTTTCGGCAAAAAAGGGTTCGCTGGCGTGGAAGTAGGCCCTCCCCGCACCGTCGCTCTCCGCCCAGTACCCAGTGCCCAGTGGATGGGCCGCAGCACGCTGTATCTCTGAAAAAAAGTGCGCCCATTGGGGGCTGGAGACTGTGCTCTGAGCTTTCGAATTGATAAAGGGCGCGATAGGCTGGAAGGCGCTGCTGGAGCGGATAAAGCGCCTTGCCGCCCCCATTGCTCCCCATGTGTTCCTCTGCGGGGAGAAGGTGGAACGGTATTCTTCTCCCATATCGGCAACCTTGATACGGACAAAGAGACCTGTCCGAAGGAAAAAGAAAAAGGTAAGGGCCAGCAAAAGCAGGGAAAGCATGGCTATTCTCCGGTAGAGTTCTTTCACAATACTTGATCCCCCCTCCATTCGGCTGTGCTCAGTAAAGCTCAACCTTCTTCCAGATCATTCCGCCATCATCGGATCTATAAAGGGACTGCCGAGTGCCCAGGAGCAATCCGCCATCAGCAAGGGAAATGAAGGAAAAGATCTCGGAATCGGAAAGATTTGTCGCCCTGGCCATCCGCTCTCCCGTTTCCGGATCGGTGACGAACCGGAAAAGAGTACCGGTATTGCTCAGAGCCACTACGGTATCTGACGAGTCTGCCGCGAATATCTGCCGGAAGAATCGGGAGGTTGTATACTGGTATCCCTGCATTCGATTGGCCGTCTGCAACGAGTCCTCTTCAGGTGCTCCCCGCCAGAGATCGAGGCGGGAGGAGCCCCAAAGAGATCCGGTGCCGTCGAAGGCGACAGCACATCCATCGGGGGGAGTCTTCATGGTTCTCCAGGTGGCCCCGCCGTCCCGGGAAAAAGAGATACCGTAATCCGTCGCCACGGCTGCAGCGTTGCTTCCGTCTGTGGCAAGGGATCGGAAATACTTGCCCTCGATTCCCTCGACCTGTTTCCAGCTCTTCCCGGCATCATTTGAGCGGAACAACCCCTGCATCCAGGTGATGGCAAAGACAGCCTCTCCCGCTTCGGCGAGCGCCACCACATCGCCGGCCCCGGATTTCTCCGTGTTGTCGTGAAGCCTGCCCAGGGCTGACGGGAGACTGACCCTGGTCCACGACGTACCACTGTCGGTGGACCGGTAGATCCCTCCCGGGCCTCCGGCAAGGAGGAGATCCCCTTCCAGATGAAGAAGCGCCGTGCAGGGAGCCCCGATGCCTGTCTGCCCCGCATCTTCCCAGGATTCTCCATCAGGGGAGCGGAAGAGCCTTCCCGATTGTGTGAGGGCCAGAACCCCACTCTCTCCCGTTTCGGCAAACCCTATGACCGGGTCGAAGATCGGCAGCGGCATCCATCCTGTACCGTCCTGTTCCGCCAGGAAGAGCCCATTGGCTGCTGTGCCCACCACCATCTGGTCACCTACTGATTCCAGGGCCCATATCGAGGAGGCCCGCTTTCCTCTGGCAGGAACCGGCTGCCACCTGTCCTTTCCGGAAGGCAAGATATGGCAGCCCCTGGTCTCTGTTCCAGCCCACACGCTATCGTCCTTCGCTATCCTCAGCACCTGGACGTTGGTCTTTTCGGGAAGCCCTGCCGAATCAGAGATCCAACCATTTTGGTTCCACCTGAAGACACCGCCTTCAAGACACCCCGCATAGAGAGACGCCGAGGAAGGCGACCACGCCAGCGCAAGGACGAAGGGGTTGGGGAGGTCGTCCGAGATGCCCTGCCAGCTCATCCCCCCATCGTCGGAGGAAAAGACACCCCCGCCGAAGGTTCCGGCCCACAGCCGGCCCGATTCGTTTTCGGCTAATGCCGTCACCAGGTGATCGTCCAGCTCTCCTTTGGCTTCGTGCACGTCCCCGCTCTGTCCGTCCTGCCATAGAAGCCCCTCGTTCCAATGCAGGGTGATGAGTTTTCCTGAAGCGGTTACATGGACGTCTCGAATCCAGCCGTCGTTCCTCATGGGCGTCCAGGAGTCTCCACCGTCATCTGAATGGAGCAATGCCTCGTAGGTGGCGAGATAGAGAGAACCCTGCCGGCTTCGGTGCAGGGAATAATGATAGGAAGAAGGGAGCCTTTCTCCCAGATAGTTCCAGGAGCGCGTTCCCACTGGAGAGTGGTAGATTCCCGCTCTTTCTGCTGTGGCAAGATAGAGCCCGCCCTGGCCGTCGGCCTGGAGCGCCAGGACAGGAGGTTTCTCCTGCGCTGTATTCACGGCAGTGGCAGCGGAGGGGCAAAGCAATGAGCCAAACAGAATCAGCAGGAGGGCGATGGACAACCCCCGGTTTCCTGGGATCATCGGCAAACTGCACAATACCTGAAGTTTCTGCAATGTCCTCATCACTCCCGGTAGCGCCATGCGTATAGTCCGCCTCTCTCCTCGTCCCTGGAGAAAACGACCGGCTTCCGCCGGGAAACAAAAGCGCCCATGCCCACGAACAAGGTTGATTTGCTGCTCTGATTTATTATTATGTTTTAACCCCGCGACAATGTCAATCCCAGGAACAACTTCTGCGGCCGAACAGTGAAAGGATCACCCCGGCCGGGGAGCTTTTCCCATACGGCAGCGTCCTCCCGCTCCGCGTTATGTATTCAGACGAGGCGTGCTCTCGAAGCACCTTGTTCACCCCCCCATCCACATGGAATGTGACTGGACTCTCCCTGCGGAAAAGTGCGCTCCCGGACAGAGGATGTCAGTAGCCCAGGTCCCGCTTGCGCTGTTCGAACTCCTCCCTGTCGATATCACCCCGGGCGTACCGGTCCTTCAGCACTTCCAGGGGAGGCTTCTTCTCCGGTTCCTTCCTGAACATGGAAACCGCAAGGGCCACAATGCCGACCACCACGACCACGCCGATGAGCATGCCGCCCCATCCCATTCCCCAGCAATTTCCGCCAAAGAAATGCATCTTCATTCCTCCTTCGCTCTCTGCATGGAACACAACCTCCATAGAGGGGAGAACAGCGTTGTGTCCCACAATCAAGAATACCCCAAGGGATACACGTTTCCATCAGCCACATAGCGCAGGAAGAGCACCATACTCCTCAGGAGGCGGACCAAAAAACGGAGATTCACCAACGATCCGCCGCTCAGGTTTTCCCTTGACTCCCCCGGCCTGTCCGTACACAATGAATGCATGACGGCAAAACAGAAAACCCACGCGTCGCCGCTTATTGTCCTTGGTCTGGGGATCCTGGCCATCTCCACAGGCGCCATCTTCGCCCGCTTCGCCGAGGCCTCGCCGCTGGTGATCTCCGGCTACCGCGCCGGTCTGGCGGCGCTGATCCTGATGCCTGCGGCCCTGGTCTGCTGCCCCAGGGAGCTCAGGAACCTCTCGAAACGCGACCTGCTCTACGTGATCATCGCCGGCGTCTTCCTGGCGCTGCACTTCATCACCTGGATCACCTCGCTCTTTTTCACCACCGTGGCCAGCAGCGTGGTGCTGGTGGAGACCATCCCCGTCTGGACGGCCATCCTCTCGCCCTTCGTCACCGGCGACAGGGTGCCGAGGCTCCAGAAGATCGGCATCGCCCTCAGCGTGGGCGGGGCGGTCATCATCGGCGCCGGCGACTTCGCCATCGGCGGCAGGGCCTTCACCGGCGACCTGCTCGCCCTGGCCGGGGCCCTCTGCGCCACCGCCTACTTCCTCACCGGGCGGGTGGTGCGCCCCAAGATGTCGCTGCTGAGCTACACCGCCATCTGCTACACCTCGGCGGCGGTGGTTCTCTGGATCATCATCGCCTTTCTGGGACTCCCCGCCTTCGGCTACAGCCAGACCACCTGGATCGCCTTCTGGGGCATGGCCATCGTCTCGCAGATCCTGGGGCACAGCAGCTACAACTGGGCGCTCCGCTACGTCACGCCCAGTCTGGTCTCCGTGGCGCTGCTGGGCGAGCCGATCTTCAGCCCCATCTTCGCCTGGTTCCTCCTGGGCGAGGCCGTCCCGCCGCTGACCTACCTGGGCGGTGCTTTCATCCTCACCGGCATCTACGTGGCCACCCGGGGCGAACAGAAGAAGAAGGGCGAGATCCCCGAGGCCCCGGACACGCCCGCATAGCCACTCCACACAGTAAACGCGGCTCCCTTCCGTTCGGGATGGGAGCCGCGTTGTCATGCACGCAGTGCTACGGGATCTATCGGCCGGAAGTCCCCCCGGCCTGCCGGGCCTTCCGTTTCTTGCGCCATTCGGAGATGAAGGGCCAGGAGACGGAGAGGACGGAGAGCCCGAAGAGCACGTTGCAGATGGTGGAGCGGAAGAAGATCGTCATGTCCCCCTGGGAGACCATCAGCGCCTGCCGGAAGGACTGCTCCATCCCGCCGCCCACCACAACGGCCAGAATGAAGGGCGCGATAGGGATCTTGAGTTTTTTCATCAGATACCCCACTACACCAAAAACCAGCAGCAGGAAGAAGTCCACCACGCTGTAGTTGATGGTGTATACCCCCACGAAGGCCAGGCCGACAATGAGCGGGTAGAGGTACTTGGGCTTCACCGAGAGCACCCGCACCAGCAGCCCCGCCAGGGGGATGTTGATCACGGCGCAGGCGATGTTGCCCATGAACATGCTGGCGATGATCCCCCAGGCCACGTGGGGATGGTGCTCGAAGAGCATGGGCCCCGGGTCGAGCCCGAGGATGAGCAGCGCCCCGAGCATCACGGCGGTGGTTCCCGACCCCGGCACACCCAGGGTCATCATGGGGATCAGCGCACCCACCGACGCGGCGTTGTTGGCCGCTTCCGGCGCGGCGAGCCCCTCGATGGTCCCGGTGCCGAACTTCTCGGGGTGCTTGGAGATCTGCTTCTCGTTGTTGTAGCCCATCATGGAGCCGATGGTGCCGCCCGAACCGGGGAGCACGCCCACAAAGAAGCCCACCGGCGTCTGCCGCAGGATGGGCCCGATGCTCTGTTTCCACTCTTCCATGGTGATCCAGATCTTGCCGAATTTCTCCTGCACCGGCTTGGCCGCCTTGGCGGCGATCTTCTCGTAGTTGGTGAAGACCTCGCCGATACCGTAGACACCGACGATCACCACAATGAAGTCGATCCCCGACTGCAGCTCCTGCACACCAAAGGTAAACCGCCGGACACCGGCCATGAGATCCATCCCCACGGTGGTCACCATCAGCCCCATGACAAGGGCGAAGAAGCCCTTGAGCAGCGACTTCTGTGTCAGCGAGGCCGTGGCGGAGAGGGCAAAGATCATGAGCATAAAGTACTCCGGCGGGCCGAACCTCAGCGCAAAGCGCGCCACCGGAAGCGCAAGAAAGACGAAGATCACTGTAGCGATCAGACCGCCGATAAAGGAAGCAATCGCCGAAATGGCCAGCGCCGCCTCCGCTCTTCCGTTCTGTGCCATGGGGTAGCCGTCGAAGGTGGCCGCCACGGCCGCCCCGTCGCCGGGCACGTTGAGCAGGATGGATCCCCTGGAACCGCCGTACATGGCGCCGTAGTAGATGGCGCACATCATGATCAGCGCCGTCTCCGGCTTCATGGCAAAGGTGAGCGGCAGCAGAAGGGCGATGCCGGTTGCAGGCCCGATACCGGGCAGCATGCCGAAGACCGTCCCCAGCACCGACCCGACAAGCAGCAGCGCGAAGTTCAGGGGATCGAGGACAACGGTAAATCCTAGTGCCAGATTCGTAAAGATTTCACCCATTGGATCTCCTCCTCACTCTCAGACAGGGCGCCGTCAGGGCAGCATGATCCTGAGCACCTTCTCGAAGACGTACCAGACGATGAAGGTGAACCCAAAACCCACCACGAGGGTGCCCCGCCATCCGCTCCAGCCGCCTGCCATCAGCAGCAGCCCACCCATGAAGATCAGCGTAGCGGGGATAAAGCCAACAGGTTCAAAAATCAGGGCGTAGACTATGCCGAGCACAATCGTTCCGGCGATCATGGCAAGACCCAGCTTGCTCGCCCCGAAGGCCTCCGTTGCCGCGCCTTCCTTTCTGCGCCTGAGGTCCTTGAGGATCAAAAGAACGCTCACGAAGAGCATCACCAGCCCAAGCCCCATGGGAAACAGCACGGGGGCCCAGGGGTTGCCGATGGATGCCTTGGGGAGCTGCATCGCCTGGACGGAATAGAGCAGACTGATCACCACACCGGCGATGCCTACCGTCAAATCCTTATGCATTGGAATCCCCCTCCCGAGTGAGAACGCTGCGAGGCGGACGCACCGCCCCGCAGCGTATGACGCACACTACCGGAATCGGCAGGAAACGTCCAAAGGCCCGGCCTACTGGCCTTTGTACATGTTGATGCTCTTCAGCAGGTCCTTGTACTGCTCGTTCTGCTTCTCGAGGAAGTCACCGAAACCCTCGGAACCCATGAAGGCCTTGGTCCAGCCGTTCTTGGTGCAGATCTCGTCCCAGGCCTCGGTCTTGACCATCTTGGAGAGCGCTTCCTGCAGGTGGTCAACGGCGTACTGGGGCATCTCGGGCGGGCCGAAGAGGCCGCGCCAGTTGATGAACTCCGTGTCGACGCCAGCCTGGCGGACGGTGGGCACCTGCGACATGGGGCCCTCTGCAATGGGTTCGGGGGAGGTGATGGCCAGCACCCGGATCTCACCGGACTGCATGGGGCCGACAGTCTCGGCCATACCGGTGGTCACCAGGTCGATGTGTCCGCCCATGGCGGCCGCGAGGCTCTGGCCGCCCTGGAAGGGCACGTAGGTGATCTCCTTCAGGTTCTTGACGCCTGCTGCCTTGGCCACCTTGAGGAACTGGATATGGTCCATGCTCCCCGGGGAGGAGGTGCCGCCGATGGTGACGCTCTTGGGATCCTTCCTCAGGGCTTCCATGACATCGCCCAGGTCCTCATAGGGGGAGTCCTTGGGAACGGCGAAGGCGCCGTAGTCGTTGATCAGCATGGCGATGGGGGTGACGTCCTCGTAGCTCAGCTCGGTCTGACCGGTGAGGTTGATGAGAAGCAGGGGCGGGGAATAGACGATGATCGTGTAGGGGCTGCCCTCGCGCTTCTGCACGTAGGAGAGCGCCACGCCGCCGCCGCCGCCCGGCTTGTTGGTCACCGGCATGGGCTGTTCGATGAGCCCCTCCTGGGTCAGCACCTTGGTGGACATGCGGATGGTGGTGTCCCAGCCGCCGCCCGGGCCCGCCGGCGCGATGCACTCGAAGGGCCTGGACGGATAGTCGTCATTTGCGGCCAGAGCCGCACCGGTAAAGGCTACCAGCAACGCAACTGCCAATCCTGTAAGCAGCAAACTCTTGCGAAACATATGCACAAAAACCTCCTTTGCACGTTCATCCGGATACACCCGGAGTTCCCTTTTGCCTGGAACCGCCCTCGCTCTTGCTCCGCGTCACCTACCACGCTCCTCTCGGTATCGGGATCGCCCTCTGGAATCTATCGACACAGGCGCCATCGCCTGTCCGACACAGCGTCATCCCCTGCGCTCCCGCTCCTCGCGGAACGAACGCAGGCAGGCCTGTCTGGCCCCCCGGAGATGCCGGCGCACAACCTCGACAGCCCATTCCTCGTCTTTCCTGCGCAGGGCCTCCACCATCTCCGCGTGCTCGTCGATGGCCACATCGCGGCGCTCGTGGTTGCGCAGACCCCGGCTGCGGAGCGGCTGCAGATAGTTGTGGTAGGTATGGACCAGCCGGATGAGACGGGGCCGCTTGCAGGTCTCCACCAGGAGCTCCGAGAAGGACCGCATGGCATCGAAGAGGGCGTCGTCCTCGCCGTCGTGGCTGTGCCGCCGGGCCTCCTCCACCAGCTCGTCCAGCCTGGCCAGCTCCTTCTCCGTCGCCTGATCCTTGGAAAAGGTGATCGCCAGCGTCTCCAGGGCCTCCCGGATGGAGTAGACCTCGATGATCGTGTCCTCGGTCACACCGGCGACCACAACACCCTTGCGGGGCACGTGCTCCACCAGCGCCTCCGCCTCCAGGCGGCGCAGCGCCTCCCGCACCGGCGTACGGCTGACGCCCATACGCTCGGCAAGCTCCGTCTCCACCAGGTGGTCTCCCGCCTCGAGCTCGCCGCGGAAGATCGCCTCCCGGAGCACCTTGTAGATATCCTCCCGGAGAGGGGCCACCTCCCGGGGACGTAGCTGTTCCAGCGCTGACTTCACAGAGATCACTCCGATCGTGTGCCGTAGCATCCAGGGTCCTGGATACAGGATACCCTAGGGATACGAATATTCTATACAACTGTCCCCTGCCCGTCAAGGCAGGGGACAGCATCCGCCGGTACATGATCATAAAGCACCAGTTGAATCGAAAAAAGAGAAGGGGAGGACGGCGTCAGGCAGGCAGCCGGTCCCGGGCCTGTTCCGCCAGCCGGGAGAGGCCGTGGCGCTCCAGTGTCTCCGGGAAGGGCCGTCCGGTGGGTTCGTCCCAGTGGTGTTCGCGGTAGTAGGCGTCGAGCATGGCCTCCCACTCGCCCCGCTCCAGGCGGGCGCCGGCGTAGCGGCCCTCCTGCAGGGGCTCCTCCATGAACCGCCTGGGCGGATAGTCGTGGCACCGGTCGAATCCGGCGTAGAGCAGATTGAAGGCCCGTTCCAGATTGTTCAGCCGCTCGCCGTAGGCCATCAGCGTTTCCCCGGAGGTCTCGATCCCGGTCAGGGCGCTGTAGAGCCCGGCGATCTCCTCGGGATGGTAGAGCTCGGCATCCATCCACGCCGAGGAGAGGGTGCAGAGCCCCATGCAGTCCAGCACCGCCTTGTAGCGCTCCTGCCAGGCCACCAGGGCGGCGCGCTGCTGCGGCGTGGCCTCCAGGCCGGGGAAGACGAAGCCGAAGAGGTCCTGCGATGTCTCCGGCCGCAGGGATCCCGCCTCGGCCTGATACTCCTGGGCCGGGGCGCCCCGCAGATGCCCCGCCGCCTTGGCGCTGGTGACGATACCGAGCGCCCAGGCCGGATGGGAACGGAAGCCCGCCTCCATGACGGCGTTCCCCTTCACCAGGTTGGCGTAGGGACGTGTCTCTTCTCCGAGGGAACGGCTGGCCGCGTCGAGCCCCTCCGCCAGCAGATCGCCGAAGCCGCGCCGATACCCGATGGCCTCGATCAGACCCAGCATGGCCCCACCGGCCCCCCAGCGCAGGGGGAATCCGATCTCCCGCTGCGCCAGCAGCCCGCGGTCCACAAGCTCCATCGCCCAGGCCACCACGGCGGAGGTGTGGTCGCAGTCCAGCCCCAGCTCGTTGACCAGCCGGTTGGCCCGGAGCAGCGTGCCGGCGTCCCGGACATCCACATTGGTGGCGAAGGCGCGGTACATATTGGCCTGCACCCCCTCAACCGTCGCACCGTCCACCGCAAAGAGGGCGCTGCAGGGCACAGGGCAGGAGAAGCAGGCGCGCCGGGCGATCATGGAGCGCTCCACGGCCTCCCTGGAGACCGCGGCGATGGCCTGATCGCTCCAGTACTCGGAGGTCATGTTGCGGACCCCGTGGGCCCTGGCCGAACCGTTTCTGAGATAGGCCCAGAGGGTGCCCCCCTCGGCGTGGACCCGACCGAAGGCGCTCTCCCGCAGCCGCCGC